>JASFUE010000177.1:0-6971 GCA_050050435.1 Burkholderiales bacterium
TGCTACAGTCGCGGTATCCGGTGATCGTAACAAGGACATGCCAGTAGGACTGAAACAGGTTCGCGCAGCCGCGCAGGCAATTTCCGGTGAAATCATCAAAACACCTTGCCTGCACTCGCGCACGCTCTCCGACATTGCCGGGGCCCGGCTGTACCTGAAATTCGAGAATCAGCAGTTCACCGCCTCGTTCAAGGAGCGGGGCGCGCTGAACCGCTTGCTGGCTCTTGACGGTGGATTGCGCGACAAAGGCGTGATCGCCGTTTCCGCGGGCAACCACGCCCAGGGCGTTGCCTACCATGCGCAGAGACTTGGCGTGCCAGCGGTGATTGTGATGCCGAAGTTTACGCCGCACGTCAAGGTTGTGTATACACGTAACTTCGGGGCTGAGGTCATTTTGCATGGTCCCAATTTCGATGCAGCCAGAGAGTATGCGACCAGCCTGATACAGGAACGCGGTTTGACTTTCGTTCATCCCTATGACGATCCGGCCGTGATCGCAGGGCAGGGCACCATCGCTCTGGAAATGCTCGACACCTGCCCCGACCTCGACGTGCTGGTGGTGCCAATCGGGGGTGGCGGATTGATTTCAGGCATGGCCGCCGCGGCGAAAGCGATTAATCCGGATATCGTCGTGGTCGGCTCGGAGACGCTGCGCTTCCCGTCGATGTACAGCGCCTTGCATGGAAAGGCACCGCACTTCGGTGAAAATACCATTGCCGACGGCATCGCCGTCAAGGTGCCGGGGGCGGTTACGCTGGCGATGGTTCGCGAACTCGTCGACGAAGTTCTTCTCGTTGACGAAGGCGATATCGAGGAAGCGATGTTGTTGCTGCTCGAAGTCGAGAAGACTGTGGTTGAAGGCGCCGGTGCCGTGGCGCTGGCAACGTTGCTCAAGTATCCCGAGCGTTTCGCCGGCAAGAGCGTAGGCCTGGTGTTGAGCGGCGGCAATATCGATCCGTTGACGCTGGCAGACATCATTGAGCGTGGCATGGTGCGCACTGGCCGCCTGGCCCGTCTGCGGGTACAGATGCCCGACCTGCCGGGCTCGCTTGCGGAAGTGACTCGCGTTCTTGGAAGGGTCAACGCCAATATCGAGGAAGTACACCATCAGCGAGCGTTTTCAACCTTGCCGGTGCAAAGTGCTGAAGTCGAATTTGTAGTCGAAACCCGCGACCGCACGCACATTGGTGAAATTATCAGTGCGCTCGGCCGGGCCGGGTTCAGAGTCGTTCCCGGCGGCGACGCCGCCGGCTAAGTGGCTGCGCGCCGGGCGATGATTATTTCCCGGCACTGATCATTTCAGTGCGCGATCGAGAAAATCGAGCCGATCCTGCCCCCAGAACAACTCGTTGTTGTAGACATAAGTTGGTGCACCGAATACATCGCGCTGCATGGCTTCATCAGTCAGCGCCTGGTAACGGGCCAGGGTGTCCTGCGTGCCGGCGGTAGCGCTCAATCCCGCGTCAAGGCCTTGTGCCTGGAGGATTTTCGACAGCTCTGCAGGTTCGGCCATGTTGCGCTCCTCGACCCAGCAGCCCTTGAATATTGCCGAGGCAATGTTCATTGCCGCTTCATCGCCGAGTTGCGTTGCCACGGCAACGACGAGCAGTGATGCCGAGGTTGCGTCGTAGGGGAAATATTTCGGTTCGATCGTCAAGGGCACGCCAAGGAACTTCTTCCAGCGGGCAAGCTCGACCAGCCGGTATTTCTGGCGCTGCGGTGCGCGTTTTGGCAACGGCAGCCCGCCCGAGGCCGGGAAGATCTTGCCGAAGTCGACCGGTTTCACACTGATCCGGGCGCCATGGCTCGCGGCGACAGTTGCGAGCCGGTCGTGACCGAGGTAGCTCCACGGGGACATCGGCGAGAAATAATAATCAATCATTTTCGACATGGTGGGTCCTTAAATGTCGCAGTTCGAATTACGGGTCTCGGTTCGAATTGATATCGGATCTAACTGATATTGGTTCTAGCTGATATTGGTTCTGACTGTTAATGGCGATCGTGTCTGCGTGCGCAGCCCTCGAATGCGCAAGTCTAACATCGCGTGCGCCTTGCCCGGTTACCTTGTTCGCAAATTGACAATGCGATTAAACGCCTCTTTCGCACTGTGTTGTAGAGTGTGGTGCTGGACCATCAGAGGAGGCAGCTCAACGTGCGCGCATTGAAGTTGATTGTGGTCATTGGCATGCTGGCCGCGGCAGTTGCGTCGCGGGCGCAGACGGTTGAACTGAAGATTCACCATCCGCTGCCGGTTTCTTCCACGGTGCATCAGAAAGTGCTTTTGCCGTGGTGCGATAAACTGAAAACGGCGTCGGATAATCGATTGCAGTGCCGGATTTTTCCGTCCATGCAACTCGGCGGAAGCGTTCCGCAATTGATCGATCAGGTGGAAGATGGTGTCGTCGATATCATCTGGACTCTACCCGGCTATTCGCCAGGGCGCTTCCCTCTCACAGAAGTGTTCGAACTGCCCTTCATGATGCGTGACGCCGAAGCAACCAGCCGGGCGCTGTGGGACTATGTCCATCGTTACGACATGGCCGAGTTCGCGGGCATGCAACTGCTGGCCTTGCATGTGCATGGCGGCGGTGTGTTTCACAGCGTCAGTCATCCGGTCCGGCGCCAGGGCGATTTGCGCGGAATGAAAATGCGCGCGCCGACACGGCAGACGACACGTTTCATGGCAATTCTCGGGGCAACGCCGGTTGGCATGCCGGTGACGCAGGTTCCCGAAGCACTGTCAAAGGGTGTGATCGATGGCACGTTATTGCCGTACGAGGTGATGCCCGCATTCAAGGTTGACGAACTCACGCGCTATCACAGCGAACCCGGGCCGGATCAACCAAGAATCTACACGTCCGTGTTCGTGCTTGCCATGAACAAGGCTCGCTATGACAGTTTGCCGGCGGACCTGAAGGGGATCATCGACGACAACAGCGGAGTTGAATTGTCGGCCCGTATCGGGCGTATTTTTGCGGATGCCGAAGTCACCAATCGCGCACAGCTGCCGGCGGATTCGGTTAATGTCATTCCGGCAAAGGAGATTGCCAGATGGCAGGGCCTTGGCCAGCCGATCGTCGATGGCTGGGTGCGCGACGTCACGAAGTCGGGATTCGACGGGGAGTCACTATTGCATGGCGCGCGCACCCTGATCTCGGACTACCAGGCCCGTTCCGGGCCCTGACGCGGCCGGCTTGCACATGTTGTCCTGGCGCGCAGCCGCGTCACAGCGCGGTGAGTTTACCGCGTGGTCAAATTGTGGCGCAGTGAGATTACTGCGCAGTCGGGATACTGCGTGGTTATTTCACGGTAATCGTGATCTTGCGTGAAATGACTGGTGGATCGTGCGGAATATGCATCTTGTCGCCGAGTATCAGTTGCAGCGTATGCCGACCCGGTGGCAGCTCGAGCGTGACTTCGGTCTGTCCGCCTCCGAAGTGTTTATGGTTTGCATCGTTGGGAACGGGCACATCGAGCGGCGGAACGTCGGTGTCGATCAACAGGTGGTGATGACCGGTATTGGGTTTGTCCACACCTGCTGGCGCCACGCCCATGCCCTTGAGGCCGAACTGCACCGTAACCGGACTGGTAACGGTGTCGCCATCCTGTGGCGAAATGATGTAGAGCTCGGCGTCATTTGGTGCCGGGGTTCTGCCGAAAACGGAGCCGTTAACGAGTAAGGCCAGGGCTCCAATTGTCAGAACTGCTTTCAACAACTTCATGGTTTTCTCCCGCGTTTGTTTATGACACGACCGGAAATCGAGTACTGGTAGCTGATCAGATTATTCCAGGAACATGGAATTTGATCATGCCATATGATTGATTTGACAGGGTCGTTTATTTGACACGCTTGGTGCGCCATGGTTCCGGCAATGGTGACGCTGGTGCAAAACGCGTCCAGAACTCGATCACGTCGATTCGGTTTTGCGACGCAATAGCGCGTTGCGCTCGGCGCGCCGCGAGAGCAAGCGCCGGGGAGCACCAATTACATACATGGCAATCATCATGGGCGAGCGCAACACGAACATCAGTGTAAAACGCAGCCAGCTCATGCGTCCCGACGCAATCGCGGGTGTTCGAAGTTGTTTGACAAGCGCGGGGAACGCGCCGGCAATGGCGGCCATGCTGTAGAGTTCGGCGCGTGCCATCAGTGACGCCGATGGGAGGCTGTACAAGGAATCGAGTTGCTTTTCCTTGATGTCGGTGTTGTAACGCACGAATGTATTGACCTTGCCAAAACCGTCATAGCTTTCCGTTCCCGGCACAAAAGGTCCTTCCATATGGTGTCCCATTGTGGCGTAGGCGGCTTCGCTCATCAGTAGATACTCCTTTTCCGGGACGGAATTTTTCAGAAGCCGGTGCGCGAGGATCACATCGGCCCCGGATACTTTCCTGAAGCCGCCGACTTCGTGAAAAACTGCGGTGCCGGAATGAACAACGATTTTTAGAGCCAGTTCCTTGCTGTTTCTGCAAATGGCGCATTTGCACGGTGTGGCTTCCATACCGAGAACCACGCCTTGATAAAACGCATCGAAAAAGCGCGGCAGTTTTTCCGGTACCTCTCTTAGTACCTGTTTCCAGCCATCGTCGCTTCCGGGGTCTTCCGCGTACAAGAACAGGGCGTCACCTTCGATCTCCTGCAGCCGCAGCGGAATGTCTATCTCGCGGATAAGCGTTTCAATGAGATATGTAATGCATTGTTGGCCGTGTACGGCCGACATCTGGTTCTCGACCATGAATTGGGTATAGCCGCTGATGTCGGCGAGCACGACCACAACGCGCCTTTCTACTGTGTCCATCTTTGCCTGTTCTCCTGATCGCCAGTTAGGGCACGAGTGATCGATCGATTACCTTGATACGTTACCGGTGTGTGTGGCGGATTCGCACATTGCAAAATGGGAACCGTGTTGCCACACGCGCACGGGCTTGCAGTCTTTCGAGCCGCACGCCGTTGATAACTGCACTAGCGGTGGTAATCGCGGCGTGGACCGCTCAGGCCGCTGATGGCAGACAAGCTGGTCCGACCGGCTCGAAAGTCTTGTACGTCAGAATGAATTCCTGGTGCCCAAGTTCCTCGGACTTTGTCTTTTCTCCGTTAGCCACGCTCAGAACAAGGTTATAGATTTCACGGCCAACCTCGTCGAGAGTTGCCCGGCCTTCCAGAATGCGCCCGGCATCGACATCCATGTCGTCGGACATGCGTTTGTAGGTGTCGGGATTGGCGCATACCTTGATTACCGGCGAGATCGCCGAACCGACTACCGACCCGCGCCCTGTGGAGAACAGACTCAAGTGGCTGCCGCAGGCCATCAGTTCCGCAATTTCGGCGTTGTCGCTGATATTGGGAAAGCCGAACTTGGGCGGCCCGTCGGGCACGACGTCGAGTAAATACAAGCCGCCGCGTAACGGCACGTCACCAGGTTTGATTATGCCAGAGATGATCGATTGGCCGGATTTGGCATAGGCTCCAAGTGATTTTTCCTCGATGGTTGTGAGTCCGCCGTCGGCGTTACCCGGGCCGATGCTGGCATGGCCGAACGCGTCGTAATACTTCGCCGCTTTGGCAACGGTTTTGATGATCTCTTTTCCCAGCTCCGGATTCTCCGCGCGCTTTGCCATCCAGTTTTCCATGCCGATGAGTTCGCCGGTTTCCTCGAAAATACACGTCGCGTTCTGTTCGACCAGAAAGTCGAACGCGCGTCCCATTGCCGGATTGGCGGTCAATCCGCTGGTGGCATCGGAGCCGCCGCAAATGGTTCCGACGACCAGTTCGTCGATACTCATTTTGGCGCGCGGCGTGTGTTCCAGTTGTTTGATTGTCTGCTCTACCCACGCCTTGCCTTCGGAAATGGTCTTGCGCGTACCGCCCGTGTCCTGAATGCCAATGAGTTTGACCGGTCGGTCGGATTTGCGAATGGCTTCCATCAGCGAGCCCTTGTTGAAACATTCGCAGCCCAGTGACACCAGCAGTACGGCACCGACGTTGGGGTGGGTGCACAGACGCTCCATCATCTTCTGTGCATAGGCATTGGGGAAACATCCGGGGAAGCCGATCAGGTGTACGCCCTGTTCGCGGTAATCGTGAACGATTTCACGCGACACATGATGGGCACATTCGACCAGATAGGCGACAACAATCGTGTTGCGGATGCCTTTACGCCCATCGGCGCGAAGATACGCATTGATCATGTTCATCGCTCCTGAAACTGGTGTCCCTCGTCGAGGGTATAGGTCGGGATGTAATCGCTGGTGATGTTATGCAGGTGCATCGGTTCGCCCGGCAGAATATCCTGCGACGCGACCCCGATCGGTGCGCCGTATTTGACGATGGGTTCGCCTTTCCTGACCGGCTTGAAGGCGAACTTGTGGCCGGTGAGCATTTTTTCGGTGAGCGTGACAGCGGTACCCATCACGTTCAATGCATTACCGGCGTCAATATCGCTCTTGGCGATGGCGACATTGTCGTCCGGTGCCAGGATGAGCACCCGTGAATCGGTGTTTTCTCGTCTCTCGTTCATTTCTTTCTCCGCGTCCTCCGCGTTGAGGGTCGTTGTCAAAGCTTCGATACGCGAATGCGCGCGTCCTTGCGTTTGAGTACATCAGGTTGAAGTTGTGTGCCCAGGCCGGGGCCGTCGGGAGGCCGAATGTAGCCATTCTCCAGTGGTGGCAGCTGAGTCACCAGCTTGCCGTACCAATCCGTGTAAAAGGCACGCACGACCTCCTGCACCAGCGTGTTGGGGCAGTTCATCGACAAGTGCACCGACGAGGTCAGCAGCACCGGTCCCGTACAGTCATGCGGTGCGATCGGCAACTGATACGTTTCGGCCATAGTCGAGATTTTCTTGGCCTCGGTAATGCCGCCGGTCCAGCCGATGTCAAACATGCACACCGATACCGCTCGTTTTTCGAACAGGTCGCGGAAAGCCCAGCGTGTGGCCAGTGTTTCACTGGCGGTTACCCAGACGTCGGTG
>JASFUE010000178.1:0-6928 GCA_050050435.1 Burkholderiales bacterium
GGGCGACATTGATTCCGTCGCTGGCGGTTCCGGTTTCCCTGATCGGCACCTTCATGGTGTTCCCCCTGCTCGGATTTTCCATCAATACGCTCTCGTTGTTGGGACTGGTGCTGGCGATCGGCATCGTTGTCGATGATGCCATCGTGGTAGTCGAGGCGGTGTCGGCGAAAATGGAGCAGGGAATGTCGCCGCGTGAGGCGACCATTGCGGCGATGAAAGAAGTTTCGGGGCCGATCGTTGCAACTTCGTTGTCGCTGATTGCCGTATTCGTCCCGGTTGCTGCCATGGGCGGGATCACCGGGCGCTTGTACCAGCAGTTTGCGATCACCATCGCAATTTCTGTTTCGATTTCCTCGATCAACGCGCTGACACTCAGTCCGGCACTCAGTGCAATGTTGTTGCGCCCTCCAGGTGGTCGCAAGAGCTGGCTGCAACCGTTCTATGACCGGTTCAACCGCGTTTTCGATTTCGCCTCGCATCACTATGTTGGTATGGCTGATATTGTGACGCGCCGGCTCTGGTTGGCGCTTGGCAGCCTGGTACTCGTAACGGTACTGGTAACCGGACTTTTCGGTCTGGTACCGGGTGGCTTCGTGCCAGAAGAAGATCAGGGGTATTTTCTGGTCAACGTACAACTGCCGGATGCCGCCTCGCTGGAACGTACGGACCGGGAGATCGGGCGCATCGAGAGCATTCTGGAAAGGGTTGACGGTATCGAATCGGTCACTGCCGTCGCCGGCTACAGCCTGTTGACCGGAGCGCTCGCGTCGAACACCGGATTCTTCTTCGTCTCCCTCAAACCCTGGGCCGAACGCAGCAGCGGGAACTTGCACGTAAATGCGATCGTCGAGAACGTCAACCGCCAACTCGCTTTTGGAGTGCCGGGAGCACTCGCGTTCGCGTTCGGGCCGCCGGCGATTCCGGGGCTGGGCGCCGGCTCCGGCTTCAGCATCATGCTGCAGGATCGCGCCGGGAATACGCCGGCCTATCTGGCCGAACAGACGCAGCGTTTCGTTACGGCTGCCGGAAAGCGCCCGGAGATAGCGAGCGCATTCACGACTTATCGCGCCAATTCACCGCAGATCTTTGCCGAAGTGGACAAGGAAAAAGTGTTGAAGCTCGGCATCTCGCCGGCCGACGTCAATACCACGCTGGGTTCATTCCTTGGCGGCGCCTATGTCAACGACTTCAACCGTTTCGGACGCCTGTTCAAGGTCTACGTGCAGGCCGAGCCCGATTATCGTGACTCGACCGATGAACTGCGCTATTTCTTTGTACGTACCCGCAACGGGGAGGTGGTGCCATTGTCCACGTTGGTTAACGTCTCGCCGACCACCGGTCCCGAATACACCAACCGTTTCAATCTGTTTCGGGCTGCGGAAGTCACCGGTTCACCGGCACCCGGTTACAGTTCCACCCAGGCGCTCGACGCCCTGGAGCAGGTCGCGGCTGAAGTGTTGCCCGGCGATATGACTTACTCGTGGAACGCGATGAGTTATCAGGAAAAGGAGGCAGCCGGCACCGGGTCGCAGGTGTTTCTGCTGGCGCTGTTGTTCGTGTTCCTGATCCTCGCAGCCCAGTACGAAAGTTGGTCGCTGCCACTGAGTGTGTTGCTGGGGACGCCGGTCGCCGTGTTCGGCGCCATGCTCGGTTTGTGGCTGTCCGGCCTGTTCCTGCCCGGCTACGAAAATAATGTGTTCGCACAGATCGGGCTGGTGATGCTGATTGGCCTGGCGGCGAAGAATGCGATTCTGATCGTCGAGTTCGCGAAAGTTAAATCTGACGAAGGCATGAATCCCGTCGATGCGGCGCTGGCCGCCGCGCGTGACCGCTTCCGGCCGATTCTGATGACCGCCTTCTCGTTCATCCTCGGCGTCATTCCCCTGCTGATCGCCAGCGGTGCCGGCGCCGAAGCACGCAAGGTGATGGGTATGACGGTGTTTGCCGGCATGATGGCGGCGACGGTGATCGGCATTTTCCTGGTGCCGGCGCTGTACGTGTTCATCGAAAAAATCAGCGGTCGCGGAAAAGCAGCCGAAAAAGCGGGGAAGGCGGGCTGATGTACCAACGTTTGCTCAGCATTGCAGCGGTTGGCATGCTCGCCGGCTGTACCCTGGGGCCTGACTATCAGCGCCCGGAGCTGGAAACACCGCAACAGTTCCAGCAACGAATTGCCGAAGGTGCGTCAATCGCCAACTTGCCGTGGTGGGAACTGTTTCAGGACCCGCAACTGCAGCGATTGATCACTGTTGCGCTGACGCAAAACAAGGACCTGGCGATCGCGACTGCACGGGTAGAAGAAACGCGTGCGCGACTGGGATTTGTCCGTGCCGATCAGTATCCGCAGGTTAATGGAATTGGTGAAATCGGCCGTGGCAACACCGGCGAACAGTTCGTTCCGGGAATCGGCGTGCAAGATCGCTATTACCTGAGCGCACAGATGTCCTATGAGGTCGACCTGTTCGGCAAGCTGCGACGGCAGACCGAGGCAGCTCAGCAGGAACTGCTGGCAAGCGAGGACGCGCGCCGCACCGTACTTACCGCACTGGTTGCCGAGGTGGCAAGCGCCTATTTCCTGTTGCGCGACCTCGATGAAAGGCGTGATATCGCCGCACGGACACTGGCAACACGGACCGACCTCACCCGCATCAACCGCGAGCGGTTTGAAAAAGGCACGATTCCGAAAATCGACCTCAACCAGGCCCAGATTCAGGAGGCCGATTCGGCGGCCGCGCTTGCATCGCTTGAGCGGCAGGTGGTGCAGGCGGAGAATCTGCTCAGCATCCTGCTCGGGCGCAATCCGGGGAAGATCGCGAGAGGCGCGTCGGTCGAAGACCAGGTCATGCCACCGACGGTGCCGGCCGGATTGCCTTCGGAATTGCTGCAAAGGCGTCCCGACGTGCTCGCGGCAGAGCGTTCGCTGGCTGCCCAGACGGCGCGCATCGGAATCGCCGAAGCACTGCGGTTTCCGTCCCTGAGTCTGACGGCGAACGCAGGGGTAGCGAGTACCGAGTTGTCCGACCTGACGGATAGCGATGCTTTCATCTGGGATATCGGCGCGAATCTGCTCGCGCCTATCTTCAATGCAGGAAAGAACAAACGCCGGGTGGAAATCGAGGTTGCTCGCACCAGCCAACTCGCCAGTCAGTACGAGCTTACGGTATTACAGGCGTTTCGCGAGGTCGATGACTCGCTCATCGCCATACGCACTTTGCGCAACGAGATCACGGCGCGCGACATGCAACGCGACGCCGCGCGCAGTGCCGCATTCCTGTCCCGGGCCCGCTACAACGGCGGCGTGACCAGTTACCTGGAAGTACTCGTCGCCAATACGTCATTATTCGACTCGGAAATCGCGGCAGTCGTCACACGGCGCCAGTTGCTGGTCGCGATAGTTGATTTGTACAAGGCGCTGGGTGGTGGTTGGATGGTTGACGATGGCGAGCAGGGAAAGCAGGCGCAGGCGGGCCAAGGTCAATAACCCTTTTTCAGCCTCGGCGAGCAAGCCGGCGTTCGGATGCCGTTGCGCCCTGCCTGGTTTGCATCACTCGAGGCAGCGCAGCAGTGCCCGATTGTGCAAACAGTGCGCTGATTGTTCTACACTCCGCATTCCATGACATGATCAGGCAGGTGTTGCAAATGCGTTTCTTCAAATTCGTGATCGCGCTTTGCTGCGTTTTCGGACTTGCTGCCGGCGCAATGGCCGCGAAACCGGAAAAGAAACAGGTGACGATTGCCGTTGGCGGCAAAGCTGCGCTGTATTACCTGCCGTTGACGCTGGCCGAGCAAATCGGTTACTTCCGCGATGCCGGGCTGGAGGTTGAAATACTCGATTTCCCCGGCGGGGCAAAGGCGCTGCAGGCGATGATGGGCGGCAGCGCCGATGTCGTCTCGGGTGGTTTTGATCACACTATCGTCATGCAAACGCGCGGCCAGAAACTCACGGCGTTCGTGTTGCAGGGGGCGACGCCGGCCATCTCGCTGGTGGTGGCGAAGGACAAGGCGGCAATGTGGCACGGACCGCAGGATCTGAAAGGAATGAAGATCGGCGTGACTGCGCCCGGATCGAGCACGAATATGTTTGTCAACGCGTTGCTGGCTCGCGGCGGATTGACGGCGAATGACGTGTCCATCATCGGCGTTGGCAGCGGGCAGAGCGCGGTGGCGGCGATACAGGCCGGGCACCTTGATGCGCTGGCGAACATCGAACCGGCAATCAGCATGTTGGTTCGCGATGGCAGGGCGGTCGAAGTGGTCGAAACCATCAGCGAGCAGGGTTCGCGCGCGCTCTACGGCGCTGCCTTACCGTCGGGCAGCCTTTATACAAAGCAGGCGTTTATCGATGATCATCCGGGTACGGTACAGGCACTGACCGATGCTATGGTCAGGGCGCTGCAATGGCTCTCGAACGCCACCGACGAGGAGATCGCCGATCGCGTGCCGCACCGTTATCTGCTGGGTGACCGGTCGTTGTATCTGGAGGCACTGAAACGGCAGCGGGCGAGTTATTCTCTCGACGGGCGCATCGCGCCGCCGGCCGCCAAGGCCTTGCTGGATTCACTGGCCGGGTTTTACGAACCGGTCGCCAAATACCCGGTGCGGATCCAAGAAACCTATACCAATCGATTCGTCGATGCGGCGCTGGCCAAACAGTAGGCCGGGTCCTCGTTGCGTCTACTGCCACGGCAAGGCGTAGCGTTCCATCAGGTAGCAGAGGCAGTCCTGGCGAATGATGCGTTCGTCCAGAGTGAGCATTGATGGCATGGCCCGGCGTGACAGATACAACTCTTCGTCGCGAAGGGCGAAATAATCGCCAGTTACGTCACTACCGTCTTCAGCGCATGCCACCAGCGGCATGTTGGTGCCTGGCCTGACCCGGCCAAAACGTGCGCCCGCGTCCAGCTCGCGGAAATTCAGATGATCTATTTTCGGATCCAGCCGCAGTTCGACTTCGTCTTTGCTAAAGCTGAATGAACGCTCTTCGCGAACCTTGACAGTGGCCACCGTGTGAAACAGGTTGAAGTCGCTGGCCGCCGGCGGTTTTTCCGGGAAATGATCCAGATGTAATGCCGCATCAATGAAGCGCGCCGCATGCGCTTCGGCGGCGGCATCGCCTGGCTTGCCGCATTCAACAGTGACCGCCGGGCACAGTTTTGCCAAAGCCATCGACTGCACTCCGAGAGGCCGGATGAAGTACACAATCGTGTGCGAAAACAGCGTAGCCAGGTGCAGGAATTGCGGGTCCAGCACGTTGACACAACCGTAATGCGGATTCAGTCCGGTGTTGTTGTGAATGTCGATGCTGGCGAATACGCCGCGCTCGCGCATGGCATCGACGACTTGCGCCATCATCAGGTGCTCGGGGCTGGCGATAAAACCGGGTTCGGCCTCGGCGCCGGGCCAGATGCGGTTGAAATCGGGCTGTCCGTCGAGACGGCGTTGACCGGCCGCAGCAGCCTGCACATTTCCAACGAAAACCGACATTGCGCGTGGCAGTTCGCTTGCCGCGTAACGGCCAATCACGTTCTGGATCGCTTTCAGTCCGGTGTCTTCATTACCGTGGAGCAGAATGGTGACGAACAGCGGCCTGGGCTTGCGCCCCGGCAGATGAATCAGCGTCGGGCCCGGCAGTATCCGGTGCAATTCGCCTGCGCTGCTTTGCAGGAAACCGTCAGGCAGATGGTCCAGTATGTTGAGCATTAAAGGATGCGCTTTGTTGATGCGGATGTTTGTGCTTGTGCCCGGCCGTTGGCCTTGCTGCGCCTTTACTTCGGATCGATCAGGCATTGTCGCATGCGCTTTCACGCTAGAGCGCCCATTCATGAACAGGCGCTCCGCTTCTTTGCATCGACAGGTAGTCCGCCGTCAGGCGATGCAGGTCATGGCCGCAGTTGCTGGCGTGGGCACGTTGCCAGGCCGCGCCGTTGAGACCGCTATTCGCCCGCGCGCGTGCGATTCCTATGTAGCGTTCGATGTCTTCGTCATCGATTCCGAGAAGCAGCAAACCCTCACCCGCCATGTGAAGTATTTCATCGACGAGCAGAGTCTTGACGTCGACTTCGTTGCCGTCGAGCCAGATCAGCCTGGCGTCGAGGCCATCGCGCGCTGCCCGGTAGAAATTGTCTTTCGCGGTGGCAAAAGGCAGATCTGCTTCGGGCGCTACCTTCAACCGGGCCAGAAAATTTACTGCGCCGAAAAAAACCGCGGCATTGGCAAGCATGTCCACAATGGTCGGACCGGCAGGAATGGGGCGATGCTCGATGCGCAGATGCGGAATCCTGACTTCATCAAAGCCTACGAGTAGCCGGTTCCAGCGCCAGATGGTGCCGTTTTGCAAGCGCAGATGTGGCAACTCGTCGCTGTCGTCGAACAGCGTTGGCAGCAAAGGCGGATAGTTCTCGACGTTCTCGTGGAACAGATCGACCGGATTGTCCTGCAAATAACCGCTACCAAAGGTTACGCGGGCGCTTTGCGGGTGTTCCGCCGTGCCGGTGGCGACCGATTGCTCGAACAGCGGGATGCGTGTTTCCGCCCACAGTGACTTGCCGAACAGGAAGGGGGAGTTGGCTGACAGCGCCACCAGCGGCGCCGAAACAATCATCGATGCGTTCATGAATCGGGTGATTTCCGAAGCTGGCGGCTGCAGATGGATCTGGAATGACGTACTCGCCGCTTCCAGCATGACGTCCTCATGGGTGAGCGATAGCGCCTGTTCTCCGTCAATTGACAGCTCCAGTGGTTTGCCGCCGCGCATCTTCAGAATTTGCCGGTTCAGTGCGAGATAGCGATTGCGCTGCGAGATACTGTTTAGCGACAAGTCACTTTGGCGAACTGTGGGCAAGGTGCCAATCATTGCCAGGGTCGCTTCGAATTCCTTTGCCACGGCCACACAATGCCGCCAGGTCTCGTTCAACTCTTCCTCGAGACG
>JASFUE010000179.1:0-6867 GCA_050050435.1 Burkholderiales bacterium
GAAGATCCGGGCGACGATGCACTGTATCGCATTGTCATCACCCCGGCGGTCTACCAGGGTGTCGCCTATGCAGATCTGCGCGATCTTCGCGTATTCAACGGCGATAACGAAATTGTGCCACACGCGTTTCGGCCACTGGTTGCGCGGCGCGAGCGCCCGGCACCGGTCACGCTGCCGTTCTTTCCACTGCGCGGCAAACAAGGGACAACGGCATCGGATCTGGATATCTCTCTCGAAACAAAAGACGGCGAAATCAGCCTGCGCGCCACATCCCGCAGCACACCCGGTGAATCGGCCAACTTGCTCGGATACCTCATTGACCTGTCTTCGCACCGGGAAGCCTTCTCGGAATTGATACTCGACTGGACATCACGGCCAAGTGGTTATTCGGGCAGCGTCAGTGTAGAAGCAAGCGACGACTTGAAGAACTGGTCACGCATCGTGCGAGATGCACCCCTGCTCAGCCTGTCCCGCGGCGGCCAGATGATCGAGCGCAGGACCGTGTCCTTGCCCGGGCGCAAGCACAAGTATCTGCGTCTGACCTGGCCGGACGGCAATGAGACGCTCGACCTCATCAGCATCTCCGCACAACCGGTCGACAAACGCACTGCGATGCAACGGGATTTCAAACAGGTCGATGCGACCGCTGATCCGCGCAGACAAGGCGATTACGTAGCCGATCTCGGCGGCCTGTTTCCGGTGGACCGGGTAACAATTCATCTACCACAGGACAACTCGGTCGCGCCAATGCAAGTTTATTCGCGGAACAGCCCGGACGCTGACTGGCGCCTCGTTATCAGCACGGTTGCCTACCGGCTGCGCCAGGATGGCGATGTAATCGAGAACGACGCCATCAGCATTTCAGCACGGGCACACCGGTACTGGCTGTTCAGAGTCGACCAGCAAGGCGGCGGCATCGGCGAAGGCACGATCCGCGTGCGGGCCGGCTGGGTGGCACGCGAGATCATATTCGCCGCGCGCGGGCCGAAACCGTTCCGCCTTGCGTTCGGCAACAGCCGCGCACAGCAAAACGCATTGCCGGTCACGAAACTGGTGCCGAACTGGGGTACGGACAATGCACCGAAGATCGAGCTATCGGCCACCGGCAGCGCCGAGACACTTGCCGGCCCGGCTGCTGCGCGCAAACGCCTCGACACCAAGAAAGCCGGGCTGTGGCTGGCATTGTTCGTCGGCGTCGGCGTGCTGGGCCTCATGGCATGGCGCATCTCGCGCCAGATGAACCTGGACGACGAATAAGCCTCGTTCACTCACTGCCTGTCCGCTGGCGAGCGCCAGCGCTTTTGTCTTGTCGCCACTGTTCGGCACCCCGCGCCACTGAAAGCGCGGCGAAGAACCGGCCCTGCCTGCTGATTTTCGTATAGACTTTTACCCGTAAAAGGTGGTGACTTGCGGGTTGGTCCAGATCAGACCCCCGGCGCTCACCGCGGGGCAAATCATATCGAATTTTTTTCCGAGGGCAGAATGAACCTACGTATTATTGTCTTGGCCAGCATGCTGTTACCACTCACCGCGCTGGCCGATGAAATGAGCAAAGGTGAGCAAATCTTCGATGAAAAGTGTTCACAGTGCCACACCTTCGATATGGCGCAGGCCATGCTCGAACCTGTCGCGGAAGCAGACCGCCCGCAGCATCTGCGAACTTTCCTCGAAACGCATCCGCCGAAACTGAACAAGGATGAAGCGGTAGTCGTGATCGAGGCGTTGTCTCAGCGGCCTAAGTAAGCGGCCATACACTATTCCGAACTGCGAATCTGTTCGTATTGCGCGGATTCGTCTGATGAGTCTGTGTACTGGTGCTCGTGGTACGCGGGGATTGCGATCGCAGCAATAATGCCGACAACCATCACAACCGGAATGATGCAGGCAAGGATGACGGCGAATATGGTGTTGGGCGGCGTTTTCGGACCGAATCGATTGTTACCATCCGTTCCCGGCACCAGCCAGAAGATAAAATTCAGCAACGGAACGAACCCGATAATCGCCAGCCAGCCACTGACATTGAAATCATGCGCACGCTGTACCGTCAGCATTGCGCACAGCACCACCACAGCGGCCATTACGATAAAGGCAATGACCATTCCCATTTGCGCTCCGGCGAACACCAGCGCCAGTCCGCTGCCGAAATTCAACAGCAGCATCAAGCCAAATGTGTACTCGATGTAGCGCACACGGCCTATGCGGCCCTGGAAGGACAGGACATTGATGCGGCCAACGTCGTTAGACGGAGCATCCGCCACATTGGCTACGGGAGTGCTATAGGGGTTGGCAGTTTGCATGACATGCTCCTGTGATTCATGACACGCACATGCGCCTCGAATACTGCGCACGCGCGTTGAACATGGTCAGGAAATGCAAGACCAGTGCCACATGTGACACTGTGAAGTATGCAAATCAATCACTGCCCGGTCAGGCAGTGATCAGATCAAGTTGCCGCTCTTTCCTGCTGCCGAGTTTCTCGACTACCGCGTTATTTGATTTCGCCAGTTACTTGATTGCGCCGCCCGGAAACCGGTCCTGATTCTGCCGGGCAAACATCCAGCCTGGATACTCCGGCGGCAATGCGCTGGCTTCATCGAGCACTTTCAGTTCGTCTTCGGACAGGCGCAAGTCGGTTGCGGCGATATTGTCCTTGAGTTGTTCATCGGACTTGGCGCCGACGATGACGCTGGCAACCTGCGGCTGATGCAACAGCCAGGCGAGAGCCACGCGCGCAACCGATACCCCATGCGCCTGGGCAATCGGGCGCATCGCCTCGACACAGCGAAAGGCGCGCGGCCGATCTATCGGCGGAAAGTCGAAATCAGTACGACGCGCTCCTTCGGGCCCCTTGGCATCGGCGCTGAACTTGCCGGATAACAAACCGCCGGCCAGCGGGCTCCACACCATGATGCCCAACCCCTGATCGTTTGCCAGCGGCACGATTTCGCGCTCCAGGTCGCGCCCTGCCAGCGAATAGTAAGCCTGCACACTCTCGAACCGGTTCCAGCCATGACGCTCGGAAATGCCCAGTGCTTTCATAATCTGCCATGCCGCATGGTTGCTGATGCCGATATAACGCACCTTGCCCGAACGAATCAGGTCTTCGAGGGTACGCAGGGTTTCTTCCATCGGCGTGGCCAGGTCCTGGCCATGAATCTGGTAGAGATCGACATGATCGAGCCGCAGGCGCTGCAAGCTCGCATCGAGCGCGTCAATGATCGGGCCGCGCGATAAACCCACCTTGTTCGCCCCCGACCCCATGCGAATGCGCACCTTGGTGGCCACTACCAGTTCATCGCGCGCAATACCGCTTTGCTTGAGTGCGTCGCCAAGCAGCGATTCGGAGTCACCGTCGGAATAGACGTTTGCCGTGTCGATAAAGTTAACGCCGCCGTCAAAGGCAGTCTTGATCTGCGACTTGACTTCGGCAAGCCCGAGCTGGCCGATCGGCTTCCACCTGCCCCGGCCTCCGTAGGTCATGGTGCCAAGGCATATTTCCGAAACCAGCAAACCACTGCGTCCAAGCACTCGATACTGCATTGTCTGACCTCCAAAAATATAAAGCGCGCCAATGTGCGGGAATGGCCTGCGGGATCCGTGCCGAATGGTTCAAGGGCACTGGTCCGGTTCGCCTGCTTTACCGGCTAACGCTATTTTCTCGTTTCGATACGAACCGGCTGTTCGCGCCGCGATGATTCGAGCATGCCGTCGATCAATGCGTGAACCGGCAGGGCGCTGCGCCCGCTGGCACGCGGCTCTTCGCCGTTACGCACTGCTGTAACAAAATCCTCGATCAGCCGCCGGTGCGGCTCGTGTGAATACGCCATCGGATCGGCACCGCCACCGCCTTCCATCGAACCTTCCAGTTGAAACGGCTCCTTGCCGTTACAGTGCACGACAAGGCGCTCGGCCTCCAGAACCGCACTGCCCTTGCTACCAGCAATTTCGATTCGCTCCGGAAAGCCGGGATAGGCAACCGTAGTGGCGTCGATGACACCGATTGCACCACTGACATACTCAACCGATGCGCAGGCGATGTCCTCGGTATCGATCGAACGAAGTGGACTGGTGCGGCACTGCGCACTCACACGCTCGACCGGCCCGGCCAGATCGAGCAATACATCGAGCGTGTGAATGGCCTGGGTCAACAGCACGCCGCCACCATCGCGATCGAGCATGCCGCGGCCCGGCTGTGCAAAGTATTCGGGCGGGCGCCACCAGCGCACGGCACACGAAACGCTGAGCAAATCCCCGAGCTCTCCAGCACGCAACAGCTCGCGCAGAGTCATAACGGCTTCGCGAAAGCGAAACTGGAACACCACCCCGAGCTTGCGCTTTGTCTGATCGACTGCATCGACGATATCGCATGCTTGCGCAAACGTCACATCGAGGGGTTTTTCGAGCAGCACATGCTTGCCGGCCTTTGCTGCCGCAATCGTCAGTTCGGCATGGCTGCGCGGCGGAGTCAAAATGATCACGGCGTCAACGCGCGAATCGGACAGCAATTCATCCAGCGAGCCAACGGTAGGCAGCCCGTATGTCTTTTCGAATCCTTCGCGCCGCTGCGGGGTGGGACTGAAGCCGCCGACGAAATCCACCTCGGCGCCCAGATCCTTCAGCGCCAGAGCGTGTGGTTTGACCGCCATGCCAAGGCCAATCAGGCCAATGCCGAGCCGATCAGCCATGCGCCCTCACTCCGCGGCCTGGCACAGCCGGTACCGCCCATCGTGCAGACAACACCATTGACCCGTCCTCCTCCTTGTTATTCTCGCTAGCAGCCAATGCCCTGATACTACGCTGGCGAATCCGTTGCATCAATTCGCGCTGCCTTCCCGCGCTCGCCATAGTACCAATTCGCCCGCTGTGTAACCGAACAACGGTAAACTGGTGTTCATGAGCGCGATCATCTCCATTTCCGGACTCAACAAGACCTATGGCACCGGCCTTAAAGCGCTGGACGATATCAACCTGGAGATTCAGGAGGGTGAAATTTTCGCGCTGCTCGGCCCAAATGGCGCCGGCAAGACCACGCTCATCGGCATCGTATGCGGACTCGTCACTCCGACATCGGGCAAGGTCCTCGCCGCCGGCTTCGACATCGCGCAGCAGTATCGCCAGGCGCGCAGCAAAATTGGCCTGGTGCCACAGGAACTGCATATCGGCGTATTCGATACAGTTCTGGGGACGGTGAAGTTCAGCCGTGGACTGTTCGGCTGTACGCCGGATCCGGCCTACCTTGAACAGGTCCTGCGGGACCTGTCGCTATGGGACAAGCGCAACGACAGGATTATGACACTCTCGGGCGGCATGAAGCGACGCGTGTTGATTGCCAAGGCACTGTCGCACGAGCCGGAAATCCTGTTTCTGGACGAGCCGACTGCCGGTGTCGATGTGGAATTGCGTCGAGACATGTGGCAACTGGTGCGCCGGCTGCGTGAGAAAGGCGTAACCATCATCCTCACCACCCACTACATCGAGGAAGCCGAAGAAATGGCCGACCGCATCGGCGTAATCAATCATGGCAGACTGATCGTGGTCGAGGAAAAAGCAGCGCTGATGAAAAAGCTCGGCAAGAAACAACTGACATTGCAGTTGCAGGAACCGATGTCGGAAATTCCCGATGCGCTGAGCGATTGGCCCCTGACAATCACGGCCGGCGGCAACGAACTCGAATACGCTTTTGACACCCAGGACGAAAGCACCGGCATACCGGCATTGCTGCGCCGGCTCGGCGAGCTCGGAATCGGCTTTCGCGATTTACACACGGAACAAAGTTCGCTAGAGGATATTTTTGTCGGATTGATCGGCAAGAAAACGGAGTCAAAGCCGGCAAGGGAGCGCGGATGAGAAAGGCGGGACCGGTACGCGCGTTCAACTACCACGGCGTGCTCGCAATCTATCTGTACGAACTGATTCGCTTCAAGCGAACCATCTGGCAGAGCCTGGTCACACCGGTCATTACTACTTCACTGTACTTCGTCGTCTTTGGTGCCGCCATCGGCGCACGCATGAGCGAAGTCAGTGGCGTGCCCTACGGCGCGTTTATCGTTCCGGGTCTGATGTTGCTCGCGGTGGTAACCGAGAGCCTGACCACATCGGCGTTCAGCATCTATATGCCGCGCTTTGTCGGCACCATTTACGAAATCCTGTCGGCGCCGCTGTCTGCACTGGAAGTGGTACTGGCCTATGTCGGCGCCACGGCGTGCAAAGCGATGATTCTTGCAATCATCATCCTCGCCACGTCCACCCTGTTCGTGCCGCTACAAATAATTCACCCGCTGTGGACAGCGGCTTTTCTGGTCCTGACCGCTGCGACGTTCAGCCTGTTCGGTTTCATTATCGGGTTGCTGGCGAAGAACTTCGAGCACTTGAGTTTTGTACCGGCGCTGGTGATCACCCCGATGACGTTTCTCGGTGGCGCGTTCTACAGCATCGATATCCTTCCATCGGTATGGCGCACCGTCAGTCTGTTCAACCCGATGGTGTATCTGATCAGTGGCTTCCGCTGGAGCTTCTACGGCATTTCCGATGTGAGTGTTGGCGTGAGCCTGACCATGACACTGGTGTTCTTGCTGTTCGGGCTTGCCGTGGTGGCGTGGATATTCCGGACTGGTTATCGCCTTAAAGCGTAAACTGCACGTCCAAAAAAAAGCCCGAATCTCTTCGGGCCCTGGCAATACGATGTTTTTCAGTGTTGCGAGGCGAAGACGGCGAGCACTCGCACCACTCATTCACTCCCAGCCGCTCAAGGCGTCTCGTTGTGGGCTGTCGCATCGCCCTCTTCGTGATCTTCGTGACCGTGAAAGACCTTGTCTTCGGTATGCTTGCTGCCGCCACGCGACGGTACACCGCGATGCGGTCCACCCG
>JASFUE010000180.1:0-6806 GCA_050050435.1 Burkholderiales bacterium
CGGCCGTAGTGCTTGCGGTCTTCGTGGCCTTGTCCGCATTCGCGCTGGAAAGAGCGTTTCGCGACAGTGCCCTGAGCGCGCGTGACGATCGCTTGCTCGCCCAAATCTACCTGTTGATGGCGGCAGCCGAAGTTAGCGACGACGGGACGCTGCGCGTTAGCAGCAGATCAGCAGAACCCAGACTTGGCCTGCCCGATTCGGGTTTGTATGCAACCATTATTGACGGTAACGGCGCAGTCGTCTGGCAATCACGTTCCGGGCTGACACGCGACCTGCCACCAGTTAGGGCACTGGCAGCAGGGAAGCAAACATTCAATCGCGTCTCGCGCAACGGAACGCAATATCTGGTCAAGAACTATGGCATCAACTGGAGTACCGATTCCGGTTCGTATCCTTTCACATTCGACGTCATGGAGGATTCAAGCGCGCTCGACGAGCAGATCGATGTCTATCGTCACAGTCTATGGTCCTGGCTCGGAGCAATGGCTGCTTTGCTCCTGCTGTCTCAATGGGCCACGCTGCGCTGGGGCCTGGCCCCTTTGAGGAAAGTCTCGAATGAACTCGGGCGTCTCGAAGCGGGAGAGAAACAACGACTTGACGGTCGTTACCCCAGCGAAGTGCAACGCCTGGCCGATAATCTCAATGCCGTTCTGACTCACGAACATCAACAACAGCAGCGCTACCGCAACGCGCTAGCTGACCTGGCCCACAGTCTGAAAACACCGCTCGCCCTGGTGCGGGGAACTGCGCACGACAGCGCGTCGACGCAAGCGCATGCCATTGAAGAGCAAGTCGATCAGATGGACAAGATCATCGGCTACCACTTACAACGTGCGGCCGCATCCGGACGCAGTACGCTGAGCGCAGCGATTGCACTGCGTCCAGTCGCCGAGCGAATTGTCGCAGCACTCGCCAAAGTGTATTCGGAGAAAAATCCTGATATCCGGATCGACATCGACAGCAACGTCCGGTTTCGAGGCGACGAGGGTGATCTGACTGAGATCCTGGGAAACCTGCTGGATAACGCGTGCAAATGGTGCCGAAAATCCATTCGCATCGCCGCAAGCAATGTCAACGCGACGCTCCACATTTTCATCGAAGACGATGGACCGGGGATTGACGCTGCTGACGCGGCACGCGTGTTCCGACGTGGCACGCGCGCCGATGAATCGGTTCCGGGACACGGGATCGGACTGGCAGTAGTGCGCGAAATCGTTGAAGCGTATGGCGGCAGCGCAAGCGTGCGACCGAGTACGCTCGGCGGAGCTCGCGTCGAGTTGCAATTGCCCGGCGCCAATTAAAGCTGCACAACATGCATCGAGCCTGAGTCAACCTCGCCGGTCATCCCGACGCTCCCGGTCGCGCCGGCACAATAAGTGATGGTCTGCGCCATGACGCAATGCGCAACGCGCCTCGGCGACGGCATTTGTCCTTGCATTGCGAGTGTGCCCTCACATTTATCGTTATTTTCACTTGCGAACACCGCTGCGATTTGGCAACGTGTAGGCGCACGAGCAAAAGCCATTGCCTTCTCGAGCGGAGACATACCGCGGCATCGAGATACAGAAATAGACAGGAACCGACCCGGGACGGACAGACTCATGGATCAGACAATTCCATCACCAGCCACGACCGGCTATGACGCTTTTATTTCGCTGCTGGCTTCAGAGGGCGTCGAATATTTATTTGGTAATCCTGGAACAACCGAATTGGCGATTATGGAAGCACTCGGCCATCAATCCGCGATCCGCTATGTCCTGGGATTGCAGGAAGGTCTCGTCGTCGGCATGGCCGATGGCTATGCCCGCGCATCCGGCAGGTTGGCTGCTGCGAATGTACATGTAGCACCAGGCCTGGGCAATGCGATGGGATCGCTATACAACGCCAAGTTCTTTGGTTCACCGGTACTGCTCACCGCGGGGCAGCAGGAACAGGGGCACGGACTGATGGAGCCGTTGCTGTACGACTCGCTGGTACCGGTTGCACAACCATTCGTCAAATGGGCAGTGGAATGTACACGCGTGGAGGATCTTCCCCGTGTGGTGCGACGTGCGGCAAAAGTCGCACTGACACCCCCGACCGGGCCGGTTTTTCTGAGCCTGCCCGGCGATGTACTCGACGCCACGGCGACACTGGACTTCGGTCATCCGACGCGCGTCGATTTCGATGTCCGACCTTCGGATCAAATTCTCGAAAAACTGGCTGATCGAGTCCTCAGCGCGAATAATCCGGTCATCATTGCCGGTCACGAACTGGCGACGAACAACGCGCTTGATGAAGCTGGCGAATTTGCCGAATTGCTGGGTGCGCCGGTTTTGCAGCAAACGGTCCCCTACGGCGCGCATTTCCGGTCCACGCATCGCTGTTTTCTCGGCGCACTTAACCGGAATCAGGCACAAGTACGCGCGCGGCTGGAACCACATGATTTGATGATTTGTCTCGGTGCTGATGTACTTCGTATGTCTGTATACAGCCCAACAGATGCACTACCCCAAGGTATGCCGATCGTGCAGATTGCCGAACGTGACTGGGAACTGGGAAAGAATTACCCCACCGAAATCGCGGTCAAGGCAAATGTTCGCGAATCGCTGCGAGCACTGAATGCGCTGCTAAAAGGCAGGATGTCCGCGCAACAGCGCAGCCGCGCCGATGCGCGCCTGAAAACGATCGAAGCGAAAAACTGGCAAAGCCGCCGTCCGGAGATGATCAAACAGGCGCTGGCGCTTGCCGACACTATGCCGATTGACCCGCAGTTCATGGTGATGTCCATCGCCGATGCCATTCCGGATGATGCAGTCGTCGTGGATGAAGGCCTGACATCCGCATTCAAACTGCTCGATTATCTGCCGCTAAAGGATCACCAGTGTTATTACGGACTGGCTTCGGGGGGGATCGGATTTGCAATGTCCGGAGCGGTTGGCATTTCTATTGCGCTGCCCGACAGGCCCGTGGTAGCAATCGTCGGCGATGGCAGCGCAATGTACAGCATCCAGGCACTGTGGACGGCGGCTAATTTCAAGTTGCCGATCACTTACGTTATACCCAACAATCGCGGTTACCGGATCATCAAGGAAAGGCTTCTTTCCTTTCGCAAGTCCGACCAGTTTATCGGAATGGATTTCGTGGATCCCACCATCGATTTTGTTGGTCTCGCCGAATCAATGGGGATTCAGTCGCGGCATGTAGAAGCGCCTGCGGATTTCCAGCAGGTTTTGCGCGAGGCGATCGCGAGCCGGCAACCGAATCTCATCGACATCCGGGTTGCCGATGGATTCGGCAACTAGAAACTACCATGGCGCAATTCCATGAACATCTCTCCAGCGTCGTCACCTATTACGACACGCATCCGATCAACGAAACGCAAATCCTGCATGCTTTGCAGGCACGAGGCATTGACCTGGGCACACTGACTGAGGAAGTGCTCAAGGATCACGACCAGGACCACTTTGGCGGGCTTCAGGCAACCGATGTACTTGCCGCCAAGGCCGGCATCCGGAAAGATCATCACGTTCTGGACGTTTGTAGCGGCATGGGCGGGCCAGCGCGATACATTGCACATTGCATTGGATGCAGGGTGACGGGCATCGACTTTACCGAAAGCCGATACCTGAGCGCAGTCAGGCTCACGCAAATGGTTGGGCTGGACAATCTGGTGGAATTTGCGCATGGCAATGCACTCGAAATGCCATTTGCGGATGACAGCTTTGACGTCGTCATCGGCCAGGAAGCCTGGTGCCATGTGCCCGACAAGCCGCGTCTGATCGCCGAATGCGCACGTGTGGTCAAGCCGGGCGGGGTAATTGCTTTCACCGATATTGTCCGCACAGAGAAATTGAGCAATGCCGATATGCGGCGACTGCGAAGTGAAATGACTTTTCCAGACCTGGAAACGATTGCAGGATACTCACAGCTGCTCCAGGGCAATGGATGCACACTTGTTGAGCATGATGACCTGAGCGACGTGTGGAAGAAAATTCTGGAAGACCGGCTCACCATGTATCGGAGCCTGGGATCGGAAACCGAGCGGATTTTCGGCGCTGAACGCGCGCGTGAATGGGACGATGCGTACGCGTTCTTTGTTAGCCGCTATCGCGATGGCAAGTTGGGTGGTGGACGTTTTATCAGCCGGCGCGACCGCGCGGTTACTAACCGCGCAGACGATGAGGACGGCTCGTGAATGTCAAGAACGCCCGGGCGCGGCTCGCGCACAAAATGTGTGATAGCCCCGGCCACTACCCCGGGCCCGGCTCACAGTGAACCAGGCTGAAACACGCAAACCGGAAGGATCATCTTGAGCGCCGCCAATCGTAACGTTTCTGATTCCGAACCCGGGCGCGTTGTGAAATGATCGGATACAAACATCTCCAAACCATTGCGTTTCTTGTTTCGGCAATGCTGGCTTCGGCGCAGTGCTTGGCCGCGGGTGGAGATTATCTACAAGGCAATTTCACTGGAACGGAAATGCTCAAATACTGCCAAGCGGCAGACGACGACTCGGTTCGCGACTTCGAACGCGGAGTCTGCACCGGGTTCATAGACGGATTTGCAGCCGGACACCACGCAGCCGAGTTGTGGCACGCTTTTCACCATCGTGAAGAAACGATAGACAACATCTACGGACATCTTTGCGTGCCAAGGGACACCAACCGTACGGCGTTGGTTACACTGTTCGTGCGCTATCTCGAAAATCATCCGGACAATCTGAACTGGAATGCCGGGTTGCTCCTCGAAGCAGCACTGCGCGACGCCTATCCTTGTCCCGAGGAAGATTAGAACTTCACTGAACAACAACGTCACAGGAAGATGAAACACCGCTGGCCACGGAAAAAAGGACCGGGGTGCGTGTCATTTCGCCTGAAAGGGTGGCGGCACAGTTCATCTTCCGGTTAACCGGGTGAACGGGGTCGCGCGGCCTCGAGAACAGCCAGGGGGCCGAGTGCGCAGAACCACATGAGTGCTGGCAACCGGACAAGCTTTTTTTTACGCCAACATTCCAACCAAACCGACTTTCCCGGAGGGCAAAAATGCTGTTTGCACCGCCTCAGGTTGTTGAAACGACACCGTTTGCCAAATTGCCTGAGGAGCTCAAGCTCAAACCCGGCGTGGAGAGCGAATGGGGCAGAGGCCAATCGATGGGATTACCGACGCGCTCCCTGCTCGAAGGCCCCTCGTTTGATCGGGATGGCACGCTTTATTGTGTCGACATTGTCATGGGTCGCATTTATTCGGTGACCAGCAGCGGAGAATTCAATATCGTTGCAGAATATGATGGCTGGCCCAATGGTCTGAAAATCCACCAGGACGGCCGAATTTTCATTGCCGATTACAAGAACGGCATCATGTTGCTCGATCCGGTGAACGGCAAGGTCACCCCCTATCTGGTACGGGCCAGTCTTGAGCGCTTCAAGGCTGTGAACGATTTGTTCTTCGCCGCGAACGGCGATCTGTACTTCACCGACCAGGGACTTTCCGGGTTGCACGACCCAACAGGCCGCGTGTTCCGGGTCACCGCGAACGGCAAGGTCAGTTGCCTGATAGACAATGTCCCCAGCCCGAACGGACTGGTAATGAACCTCGACGAGACCGCGCTGTACCTTGCAGTGACCCGCGCAAACAGCGTCTGGCGGTTGCCGTTTAATCACGACGGAGACGTCGTCAAGGTAGGTATACAGATTCAGCTATCGGGCGGCATCGGCCCGGATGGATTGGCGCTTGATGAACAAGGCGGTCTGTTAATCGCTCACGTCGGCTTTGGTGCAGTATGGGTCACTGATGCGAAGGGTGAGCCTCGCTATCGCATCAACTCATGCGCCGGGATGCACTGTACCAACATCGCTTTTGGGTGGCCGGACAGAAAGTCGCTGTATATCACTGAATCCGAATCAGCAACGATACTGCAGGCAACGCTCGATGTGCCAGGAAAGGTGATGTACTCACATCAGCAGCCGTGACACATAACCGCGAATCACGGTCGCCTACGACGCCATCGCGCTTTCAGGCACATCATGCAGTTTGACGCGGTTTCTGCCTTCTTCTTTCGCTACGTATAACGCCTGGTCAGCGTTGTCCATCAACTCTTCGCAGCTTTCCTGATCGGCGAGCTCGGCTATACCGAAACTGGCCGTTACATTTACCGAATGGAGGCTGGACACGGCGCGGGCAGCGCGCATTTCGATCGTTTGCCTCAGCTGCTCCGCGACCCGCTTCGCTTCGTCAATTCCGGTTCGCGGCATGAGAATACAGAACTCTTCGCCACCGTATCGGCACAACACATCTCCATTCCTCACGCCACCAGCAAGGATTCTGGACGTCACTTTCAGCACCTCGTCGCCGACCGCGTGTCCGAAGCGGTCGTTGAATGACTTGAAATAATCGATGTCCACCATTACGCAGGACAGCGGATCCTGTCGCGCTCGCGCCTCATTGAACGCAGGGATCGCGGCGTCGAAGAATGCTCGACGATTCAGGCTGCCGGTAAGTGAATCACGCATGGCCATTTCCTGCAATGCCAGGTTCCTCGCCTCCACCTCTTCTCTCGAAGTTTTCAACTCTTCTAGTGCCTCAACCAATTGCCGGTTGATGTTCTCGATTTCCGTTACATCATCAAACGTTGCGATACAGCCTCGTACGCCACCGTCGTCATCGAGCACCGGAGAGCAATTTACGGTCAACTTCCTGCGGTTTCCTTCCGCACTGTCAATTTCAATATAGCTGCCTCTTACCGAAGACCTTTGTTGCATTGCTTTCATCCACGGATGATCCGCCGATCGCGCAGGCAACCCCGCATTCAGAACATCGATCTTGCG
>JASFUE010000181.1:0-6750 GCA_050050435.1 Burkholderiales bacterium
AAGTTCCACAGACCGATCCGCATGTGTGCCGTGATCCATGTTGCCCATCATGTCGCGCATGGTCAGCCACTCGACCGGATCGGTCTGTGGAACTTCGGCGCTCAGTCCTTCGCGTACCGCCAGCGTCCCTCGTGCAAAACCGCTACGATCCATCGACTGTGCAAAGATGGTGTATGCATCGTCGACCGGCGAAACGACAGCATCGAACGTTTCCCCCGGACCAAAACGGAATTCATCAACGCTGACCGGTTCGACATCCTGCCCGTCAGTCTGTACCACTGTCAGCTTGAGTCCGGGGATACGCACGTCGTAGAAGGAGTTGGCGGCCGCATTTACAAAACGCAGGCGGACTTTTTCTCCAGGCTTGAACAAGCCGGTCCAGTTCCCGGCCGGGGTGGTGCCGTTCATCAGGTAGGTATAGGTATACCCCGAGACGTCAGCGAGATCAGTCGGGCTCATGCGCATCTCGTTCCACATGCGGCGCCTGTCCATCGCACCGCCCATTCCCATGTCCGACACGTCCTGAAGAAACTGCGGTAGCGTCGGATGGTTGAAATTGAAATAGTCGGCATGCACTTTCAGTTTCCTGAAAACTCTTTCAGGGTTCTCGTCAGTCCAGTCCGACAGCACCACTACGTGCTCACGCATGCTTGACGAAGCATTGGAGGCCGGGTCGTCAATGACAATGCCCCCGTACATTCCGGTCTGTTCCTGATTCGCCGAATGCGAGTGATACCAGTAGGTTCCGGTTTGTTGGACTTTGAAGCGATAGGTGAACGTTTCACCGGGAGCAATCCCGGGATAGCTGATTCCCGGCACGCCGTCCATCTCGAACGGCAGGATGATGCCGTGCCAGTGAATTGACGTTGTTTCGCGAAGACGGTTGGTGACGCGCAGAGTGATCGTGTCGCCGAGGCGCCAGCGAAGCGTTGGTGCCGGAATGGAGCCATTGATCATGGTCGCGACGCGCGGCTTGCCGGTAAAGTTGACCGGCCGGTTTTCAATGACAAGGTCAAATTCGGTGCCGCTCAATACGGGGGCGCCAGCGCGGATTGCGGCGGAGGCGGAAGGCGCCAGGTCCAGCCATGGTGACAAAGCGGCGAGGGTACCGCCGGCAGCCAGGCCCTTGACAAAGGTGCGTCTCGAAACAGAGGGCGGGACAAGCAGTGTCCGTGGCATGTCCAATAGAGGGTTTTTTGGATTCATAACGATCTGTGAACTCAGTGATTCGCGAAAACGCTGGTGTCTCCATCCTGGTCAACCAGCAACGTCTGGTACGGTTCGCTGTACGGGCCTTCCATTCCCGGTGAACCCATCGGCATTCCCGGCACCGAAAGACCGATGGCTTCCGGCTGGTCCTTCAAAAGGCGTTTGATGTCGGAGGCGGGAACGTGGCCTTCAACGATATAGTCTCCGACTCGGGCGGTATGGCAGGCAGCGTAGCGATGGGGCATACCGAGTTTTTCCCGGGCATTGGCTACATTGGCTGTATTGTAGGCAGTGACCCGGAAACCGGATGCGCGCAAATGGCTGATCCATTTCGAACAACAACCACAATTCGGGTCTTTCCATACCTCGATTTCGGGTAGACCCGCGGCGTAGGCTACGGACGCCACAGCCAGCGCAGCCGCCCCGATGAGTTTTCGCATAAGCATTTCGATATATACCCCTGCATCCATGATTTTCGCTGCAACGGGCTGTCAGAAGCCTGACCGGAAGATTACATTTCTGTAAGCTACAAGCGTTGCCACGTGTGGATAGTAGATTGCGCACTACCAAAATGGTTCATCTGCAAAGAACATGAAAATCCTGATTGTCGAAGACGAATTAAAGACCGGCGAGTATCTGAGAAAAGGCCTGCAGGAAGCCGGCTTCAGTGTAGATCTGGCACGCAATGGTGCAGACGGGTTGCATCTTGCGACCAGCGGTGAGTACGCGTTGATGATTCTCGACGTGATGCTGCCCGGGCTCAGCGGCTGGGCCGTTATTGAAGGCATGCGCCAGGCCGGGCACGATTTCCCGGTTCTGTTTCTGACGGCGCGTGACGACGTGCAAGATCGCGTAAAGGGGCTGGAGCTTGGCGCCGATGATTATCTTGTCAAACCTTTCGCGTTTTCCGAATTGCTTGCCCGTGTACGCACGCTGTTGCGCCGTGGCCGGGTCCGCGAAGCCGAAACACTGCAAGTCGCCGATCTTTCCCTGGATGTATTGCGGCGCCGTGCGAGCAGGGGTGGACGCAGAATCGATCTCACGCCCAAGGAGTTCTCGTTGCTGGAACTGTTGTTGCGCCGGCAGGGTGAGGTATTGCCACGATCGCTGATCGCGTCGCAGGTGTGGGACATGAATTTCGACAGCGACAGTAACGTGGTTGAGGTCGCAGTGCGGCGACTGCGCGTCAAGGTCGATGACCCGTTCGATCATAAACTGATTCATACCGTTCGTGGTATGGGTTACGTACTGGAAGCGCGCGAAACGTAATGGCTGCAAGGTCGATTGTCAGACGTCTGACGCTGCTGTTTGCAGCCATTCTCAGTGGCGGCTTTCTTGCTCTGGGATTCTATTTTTATGCTGCAACCGATCATCATTTCAGGGACATCGATCGTGCCACACTGGATAATGCTGTAGGTCGCGTCGGTTACGTACTTGAATCCGGTGCAACACCGACAGATATTCCGGGTTTGCATGCGCGCCTCGATAGCATGATGGTAGGTCATGACCGGGTCTCTTTGCGCGTTGCCACTGCGGACGGGGTGACGCTGGCTGCTGATTCCGAAATTGCTTTCCCTGAGGCGACGGCGCGTGCCGCGCTAGCCAGATCGCATGTTGATCACCCAACTCTGTTTACCTGGGAGCAGGGCGGACACCAATACCGGGGACTGGCTGCTCGTTTGCCATCGATGGAACCCGGCCCGCCACCGTTGCAGGTGCTGGCGGCGTTGAATATCGATCATCACAAAGCGTTCATGACGGTTGTGCTTCGTGCGGTGTGGATTTCGATTGTTGGCGCGATTGCCGTTTCCATACTTGTCAGCATATTCATCGTGCGTTCCGGAATGCAGCCGCTACACAAGCTGGCAAGCCAGGTGGATGCAATCTCCAGCAAGCGGCTCAAGGAACGGATTGCCATCGATGATCTGCCAGTGGAACTGACCGGCTTGGCCAACGCGTTTAATGCCATGCTTGCGCGGCTCGATACTTCGTTCGCGCGCCTGTCGGAATTTTCCGCCGACATCGCCCATGAATTGCGAACACCTGTCAGTAACCTTCTGACGCAGACGCAAGTCATGCTGGCGAGGCAACGCAGCGTTGAGGAGTACCGAGACGTGCTGGCATCAAACGCGGAGGAACTGGAGCGCTTGAGCCGCATGGTGTCAGATATGTTGTTTCTGGCCAAGGCAGATAATGCGCGGGAACTGGCGCATCGTGAGTTAGTCGATGTGGCAAGAGAGGTGCGCGAGCTGTTTGAATTCTACGAAGCGCTTGCCGCGGAGAAGTCCGTTGGATTGCGACTGAGCGGGGATCTAACTGTGAGCGCCGACCGCGCCATGTTGCGCAGAGCGCTAAACAATCTGCTCTCGAATGCAATCCGCTATACGGACTCAGGGGAAAGGGTGGAGGTTTTTCTGGAAAGAGATCGAGAAAAAGCGGTCATTCGTGTGAGCAACCCCGGTCCGCCAATTCCAGAGACGGTACGCGATCGACTTTTCGAACGATTTTATCGTGCCGATGAGGCACGCTCGCGTGATACCGAAGGCGCCGGACTTGGATTGGCAATTGTCAATGCAATTGCGCGTTCCCATGGAGGCGGGGTGAGCGTGAGCAGTTCAGGAGGCAGCAACATTTTTGCCATCTGGATTCCGCTTGATAGCGCCGGTAATGACCGGACATGAAGGTCGTGCGCCATGAACGGGGAATGTAACTGCATCCGCTTTCTTGCAGTACTCTTTTTTGGACAAAAAGACGGTAAATAAAACGGATCATGGAAGCGCAAAAACGACTTCTTCAACCCGGACGTAATTGCTGGCGCATTCGTAAAGCGCGAAAGCTTGCCTTTCTTGTCGATGGTGCTGCCTATTTCAGGGCATTGCATGACACCCTGCCTTTGGCCGATGAGCAAATTCTCATTTTGGCATGGGATGTATATAGTCATTTGCGTCTTGTGCCGGCTCTTGATAGCGAAAGCGATGGAGCGCCGTCGGAGTTGGGCACTTTCCTGAATGGGTTGGTCCGCCGCAAACCCGGCTTGCATGTCAACATTCTCGGTTGGGATTTCTCGCTTCTGTACGCCCCGAGCCGCGAGTGGCTGCCAGTCTACAAGCTTGATTGGAAGACACATCGACGACTTCGGTTCTGCCTCGATGACCAATGTCCGCTAGGTGCATCACATCATCAGAAAGTGGTGGTGGTGGATGATGCGCTGGCATTTGCCGGCGGCCTGGACCTGACGCGTGGCCGATGGGACACAACCGAACATCGCGCCGATGACCCACGCCGAAAAGCGGTCGATGGTAGTGAATTGCCGATCAGGCCTCATCACGACGTGCAAATAGCCGTGACAGGACCGGCAGCCGCTGCGCTCGGTGATCTTGCGCGTGAGCGCTGGTGGCGTGCCACCAAGAGGAAACTGTCCGCGCCGGACACTCAGCCGGACGAAATCTGGCCCGAGAATCTGGCCGCTGATCTTGAAGATGTTGACGTCGCGATTGTGCGCACGCAACCTCAATTCGCAGAGTTCCCGGAAGTACGGGAAGTCGAGCAGCTCTATCTCGACTCGATTGGCGCGGCCAGAGCCTATATCTACGTCGAGAACCAGTTCTTCACGGTGCCATCAATAAGTGAGGCTCTGGCTGCGCGCCTGGCGGAACCGGACGGTCCGGAAGTTGTGATGGTTTTTCCTCTCAAGACGTCGGGATGGTTATCACAGCAGTCAATGGACATGATGCGAGTCGTCGCGATCAGGAAGCTGCGTGACGCCGACAGGTTCGGGCGCTTCGCCGTTTTCTTCCCGGACAAACCAGGCCTGGGAGATCTATCGATTAATCTGCACGCCAAGGTGATGATCATTGATGATCGTTTTGTGAGGGTTGGTTCCTCGAATCTGAACAACCGTTCCATGGGTCTCGATACCGAGTGCGACCTGGCGGTCGAATCGCATGAAGATAGCGCCGGGACCGAGGACGCAATTCGTGCGTTTCGAAATCGTCTGCTCGGAGAACACCTCGATTGCCCGGCCTTAAAAGTTCATGCGGTCGTGCGGGAATGCGGTTCCTTGCTCAAGGCGATCGAGACTTTGCGCGGAAGCGGACGCAGCCTGCAACCACTTGAACCGCATTTGCCTGAGCCTGATGAGCGACTGCTACGGGACATACGCCTGAGCGATCCGGAACGACCGGTGGATGCCGAGACGCTGCTAAGGGATTTTGTGCCCGAACAACAAGCCAGGCCAGCGGGCCGGCGCATCCTGTTCTGGATGGTTGCGCTCATAACTCTGGCAGCGATGGCCGCAGCATGGCGGTTCACTCCACTGAGCGAGTGGCTTGATGTTACAACGCTTACCGAATTAGCGGCCCGCTTGAGAGGCTCGCTTGTTACCCCACTGGTCGTGATGGTTGTGTTTGTACTCGGTGGCTTCCTGATGGTTCCGGTGACTGCCATGATCGTCATTTCGGTGCTGATATTCGATCCGGTGGTGGGTTATATATATGCCCTTGCGGGCTCCATGCTCAGCGCCGTCGCCGCTTACGGGGCGGGGGCTGGCATTGGCCGTAACGCAGTCCGGCAACTGGCGGGCGAGCGAATTAGAAAGATCAGTCGTCAATTGGCGAAACGGGGTGTGCTGACCATCCTTGTAGTGCGCGTGGTGCCAGTGGCACCGTTTACCATTATCAATCTGGTCGCCGGCGCATCGCATATCCGTTTCCGCGATTTCGCACTCGGTACGCTGTTTGGCATGGCACCCGGTATTCTCGGTATTACTTTGGTTACTGATCGGGCCGCGGCCACGGTTCGCTCTCCTGACTGGCAAACCATTCTCACTCTCGTGGTTGTTGTCGCGGCGGTAGTTGCGGCCGGTTATCTGTTGTCGCGGCGCTTGCTCAAGCTGGCAGGGAAGAGCCGTAAGGACCTGGAAGAGCCGACAACATCAAAAAAGCAAGGTGGATCCGGTTGAGTATTATTCTGGGGAGCTACAATATCCACCGCTGTTACGGGCGTGACGGGCGCTACGATCCAGCACGTATCAGGCAGGTGCTCCGTCAACTGGGAACCCAGGTGATCGCGTTGCAGGAAGTCGAACTGCTATATGACTCTCCCGGGCTTCTCGACTTTTTCTGCGAGGACTCTTCATGGAGATCGATTCCGGGCCTGACGCTGACGCGCACGGCTGGTGAGTACGGTAATGCCCTTTTAACCTCCCTGCCGGTGCATTCTGTCAGGCGCATTGACCTGAGCCAACCGGGCTTCGAACCACGCGGGGCATTGCAGGTTGTCCTGGAAGGTCACGATCGCCGATTGAATGTGCTGGCAACGCATCTTGGGCTGCGAGCGGGCGAGCGCATTGCCCAGGTAAAGCGCTTGCTTGACGCGATAACCCAAGTGGGCATCTCCTCGAATAATGCCGACGTTACAGTACTCATGGGCGACTTGAACGACTGGTTGCCGTGGGCAAGGGCGCGGCGCCTGCTGCACCATCATTTCGAAGTGCAGCGTGCTCCCGCCACTTATCCGGCGGGCTTCCCCTTGTTTTCACTT
>JASFUE010000182.1:0-6713 GCA_050050435.1 Burkholderiales bacterium
CTTGCATTCTTGAGTAATCCGCTTCGGCCATTGACCAGTTTCTCGAGTTGTTTCCCGGAAGGCAGCGAGACAAACACGACATCGCATTTCCGCATCACGTCGGCCGCGCTCTTCGCCGCTTCGACCTTGTACTCGGCGAGCCGATGTAATGGTTCCGGATTCAGGTCGAACGCCAGCACACGGTGACCGCTACGCTCGCGCAGGTTCCGGCACATGGGTTCACCCATAACACCGAGACCTATGAAACCAACGGGAATGTCACTCATCACAATTCCTGTAAGACGATGGTTCAAATAACAATTGCTCACCACCGCATCAAGGAATTGCGGCGTGGCACGCTTTCAAATGAACTGCAAGCGTAACATCAGACGGCACGCACCAATCAGCCGGGCGCAGCACACCCCGTTCATGGCCAATTCAATCGGTTTGTTTCAGAATTGATATGCTAACGCTATATCGACCCTTTACACCTCAATGGTGTTGACGCCGGATAGCTAATGCGTTGGGCAGCAGCCTATTACGGTTTATCGAATCCACAACTTCTCAAATTCAAAGATCCGCTAGTGTAGGGAAACTCGCGTGAACATAACCCGAACACTATACTGGCTTCTGATTGCATGCTCGCTGACTTCCTGCGCCTATCTACAGGGGGCATCACAACAGGACAAGATGGTGCGGAGCCAGAAGAGCGACCCTCGACAGCATACGCTGAAACATCTCATCGAACGGGATTCGTATTTTGTCTACGGCCGATTAATTAACCCCCCATCAATTGCAGATCGTCATGCCCTGGCGGTTGCCGCACTCTCCGATAGGTATCAACGTAGCGAGATCGTAGATGTAAACCATCTCGGCAAGGCTGGTTCATATTACGGGTTGAATCTGCCTGAAGGGACGTACCAGTTACTGGTTCTTGAAGACAAGAATCAAGACGGCATCTATCGTGAGACAGAGGTTGTTGGCCAACGCACTCTCGCCCTCCAGGCGTCATCCGATCCCGGGAAAGTTGTTGGCAGCGTTGATATCCGGCTGGGCGACTCGATCATTGTTCAGCCACCACGTCTTACGATTCCCGCACCTCAATTACCCGCCACAAAGGCATCCTTGTTTTATCCCAGGGGGACCATTCGGTCGCTCGACGATCCAATTTTTACAAGGCAGATGGCGACCCTGGGTATGTATGGCCCAGCCGCGTTTCTCGAAAACGCCCCCATGATGTTTTATGCGCTGGAAGAAGATACTTTTTACAAGATACCGGTCATTTTCGTCCACGGTATCGGTGGCACTCCAAACGAATTTCGGCAGGTCATCGAGAGGCTCGACAGGCGACGATACAAACCCTGGTTTTTTTACTACCCGTCCGGTATGGATCTTGATCAGCTCGCAGAGATGTTCTATGAGATCTTTTTCTCGGGCAAGGTGGTACAGAGGGGCACGTTTGACATGGTGATCGTTGCCCACAGCATGGGAGGGCTGGTGGTGCGTGAGGCATTGAATAGGTTTCAGGGAAACGAAAAGGAAACCAGAGTAAGGCTGTTCATCTCCCTGGCCAGTCCATTCGCCGGAATGGTATCCGCCCAGTTTGCAGTTGACTATGCCCCGCTCGTGTTGCCCGCCTGGCGCGATCTGGCACCCACAGCACCTTTCATCCAACAGCAATTCCGCAAACCGCTACCGGCCTCAGTTGAACATTATCTTATCTACGCTTATGGCAACACTGGTCAACCAGATGATAGTGATGGCATCGTCCCCGTTTACAGTCAGTTACCGGCGTCAGCAACGAGCCAGATCTCTGGGCAATATGGTTTTCAAACCACGCATACGGGCATCCTCCAGGATCCTGCCAGCGTTGAGACAGTTATAGATCTAATCACGCAAGTGAAAAACATCTTCCCCGCGGAACACCTGGACTACTTGTCCCGGGGTGGATTCGTTGTGGAACTGAATAGCAGCTATACACCGTTGGAAAAATACATGATTCAACGCATGGGCTTGTACCTGAGGGCGGTGGCCAACGGCAATCTGAAACCGATCCCGTTCAACAGTCACTTCCTGGCTGTTGTTCATGATAGTGAAGCGCCTGTTAATCAGGTCGAAACGGCTTGGCTCAAATTCAGAAAGGACTATCCCGACCTGGCCACCAGCACGGCAGACGGCGTTGCTCGATAAGGAAGCTGTCAACGCGACGCGGGAACAGGTATGTCGGGACAGGTGGGAGGCACGCCTTCGCGTTCAGGGCGTGCGCTCATGTTCAGTTTGTTTGCCTGCTCCGGCGTGAGCCATAGGTGGCCGCCGGCGGCGCACCGCTCCCCATAATCGAAAAGCTCACGCATGTATTCCGGATCAAAGTCAAGGGAATGGTGGACGGGAAAACTTGCCGGGAGTGCGGTCACGCGTAACTGCATGCCCAGCCGGTGGGTCAGGTTGATCGTATTGATGATCGCTCTGCGCGTATTGTAGGTCTCAGCGGCGGAAGAACTCCGCAACAGTATGCTTAGCGTATTGACCGGAGTCGTTTTGGGCAAGTGTGCCAATTGACCGTTGACGATTATGTAGAGCTTTCCACCGTCCAGCGATGGCAGGTGCGGCAGCAAGTTCGCTACCATAGGCAAGGCAAACACTGATGTGGTGATACCGCCGTCAACGTGCAGCTCATCATATTCGTGCGTACCTTCGCGCACCGGAATGAGTACGGGTGAAAAAAAGCCCGGCACGCTCGCCGAGGCAACCAGCACGTCGCGGAACAGGACCCGGGCGGAGCTGCCGCCATGCTCCGCGATCGCGCTCATGTCCCAAAGCACGGTCTCCCCGGAATCCAGATTGGTCGTTGCCACGATCAATCGACGGCCGGATTCGCTCTCGCGCGCCACTGCGGCGATCAGCTCCGGAGTGACATAGCGCTCGACCAACCGAAACAAGGGGTCATCCGATTTGTGTCCCAATGGGGATATTAGCCGGCTGACGAATTGCCAGAAGGTAGAGCCACCGAAAGTCCCACGATAGTCCGTCGTGATCGCGGCCTTCAGCTGGGGATCCCACGAGGGGCCGAGAAATGCAAACGGCGCGATCAGTGCTCCAGCGCTGACGCCCGTGACGAGATCGAATTGCGGCCGCTCGCGTACGTTTGTCAGGCCAACGAGGGCGCCAGCTCCGAATGCGCCTGCCGAACCGCCGCCGGACAGCTCCAGAATGTTGACAGGTCCGTTCCCTGCAGCCCGGCGGATACTGGAGAAAAGGCTCGATGCACGGCTGGAAAAACCCGCGAGATCGGTCGTGACCAAACGTATAGTGGGCGCGAAACCGGTGGGCGCCGCGTTGGAAAGCACCGTAGGCGGCGCAGGGCGCCGCGGAGCCGTCGCACAGCTGACCAGCACGAACATGCAGACCAGTACCAAGATTCTCTCGCGCATCGGCCTTTCCTTCGTGGAGACACGTCGAGATCGAAGCACCGACGCGAGTTTCTTTAGAGTACCGCGGTTTCAGGTCGAACGCGCACCGGCCGGGATGATCCATGTCAAGTTTCGTATATCGTGCTTTGCGTATGCTCCGGGCCTATCGCTCGCTCGATCGGGTTACCGTTCGCCCGGGTCAATGACCCGTCGATCTATCCCGTTCACACTGGAGCGACTACACGCATTACGCTAAAGTCTCAATGCACCTGCAACAAGAAGTCGGTCACATCCATGGAAACGAAAAAAAAAATTCGATTGCTGGTAGTTCTGCTGGCGCTGGTGCTCGCAGCCGGCGCGGGCGGCTGGTGGTACTTCCACCGTCAACCGCAGACAGACACAAACCGCCTCGTCCTGTATGGCAATGTTGATATACGCGAGGCCGACCTTGCGTTCAACAACAGCGAGCATATCGACAAGTTGCTGGTCAAGGAGGGAGACTACGTCCACCAGGGGCAGTTGCTGGCCACGCTGCACAGCGAACGCGTGCAAGCCGAGTATGCCGCCGCCGAGGCCAAGGTTGCCTCGCAGAAAGCCGCGGTGGCAAGGCTCGAGGCCGGCAGCCGGCCGGCAGAAATCCGCCAGGCCCAGGCGCAAGTGGGCGCCGCGAAGGCCAAACTCATCGATGCCGAAGCGACTTACAAGCGAATCAGTAAGCTCTCCAAACAGCATGTCGTTACCAGGCAAGCCGCCGATGATGCCGAGGCCGGCCTGAAGGTCGCGCGCGCCGAACTTAGAGTAGCCGAAGACGCCCTGGCGCTGGCGATTGAAGGGCCGCGTCGCGAAGACATCGAGGAAGCCAAAGCCACGCTCAGGGCAGACGAAGCGCAGCTGGCGCTGGCGGCTGAGGTACTGAAAGACACCGAACTGCGCGCACCGGCCGATGGCATTATCCGCGACCGCATCCTGGAGCCGGGCGATATGGCGACACCACAAACGTCCGTGTTCACCCTGGCCAGGACCAGTCCCGTCTGGGTGCGCACCTATGCACCGGAAACCGAACTCGGCAAGCTTGCGTTGGGTATGACGGCGAACGTTTCGACGGACAGCCATCCGGGCAAGACCTACCCCGGCTGGATCGGCCACATCTCGCCCACGGCCGAATTCACACCCAAGAATGTGGAAACACCGGAGTTGCGCACGCGGCTGGTGTACCAGGTCCGCGTCTTTGTCTGTAATCCCGAAAATGAATTACGCCTCGGCATGCCCGCCACGGTGACCATCCCCCTCGACCAACCGAAGCCGGCCCCCGGTCACGCAACCCCCGACTGTGCAGAACAGGAGAACGGCTGAGGTGGCGACCCCTGCAGCTCTCGTTTTCGAGGCTGTCAGCAAAACCTTTGCCGCCGGCGGCATGACCGTCAAGGCGCTGGACGGGGTCGACATTCAGACTCGGCCCGGCCAGGTCACCGGGCTGATCGGTCCGGACGGCGCCGGGAAGACCACTTTGATGCGCCTGGCCGCAGGTTTGCTGAGACCGGACAGCGGACACATCCACGCACTGGGTATTGATGTCGTCCTGCAGCCTCTGACGGTGCAATCCTCGATGGGGTACATGCCGCAACGATTTGGCCTGTACGAAGATCTCAGCGTGCAGGAAAACCTCGATCTCTATGCCGACCTCCAGGGTGTCGCCAAAAGCGAACGCGCAACGCGCTACCGCGAGCTGATGCACATGACGGGTCTGGCCCCTTTCACCCACCGCCTGGCCGGGCGCCTGTCCGGCGGCATGAAACAGAAACTTGGCCTGGCCTGCACTCTGGTGCGGCCACCACGCCTGCTGTTGCTGGACGAACCCACCGTGGGCGTCGACCCGGTGTCGCGCCGCGAACTCTGGGAAATCGTCTATCGGCAAGTGCGCGACGAAGGCATGAGTGTGCTGCTGAGTACCGCCTACCTCGACGAAGCTGAACGCTGCGACGAGGTCATCCTGTTGCACCAGGGGAAGCGACTTGGACAGGGCACGCCGGCGAGTTTTAGCGAACCGATGCGCGGCCGCAGTTTCCACGTTAGCGCGCCATCAATCGGCAAACGCACGCTCCAGGCACGGCTCAGCGGCCTACCCGGTATTGTCGATGCCGTTATTGAAGGTGAACAGGTGCGCGTGGTCACTGCACAGGCCGGCACGCCGGCGTTGCCCGCAGAGCTGAGCGCCGATAAACGCCTGACGGTCACACCGGCTGAGCCGATTTTCGAAGACGCATTCATCGCGACCCTGAAGGGTGACCAGAAAGCAGCGACACCTGCGGTCACCGCCATCGGCCATCAGCCCGCCTCGACAGCCAGCGATGATGGCGCCGTGATCCGGGTGCGCGACCTGCAGCGGCGCTTCGGCGATTTTTACGCCGTCAAGGGTGTCAGCTTCAGCGTGCAGCGCGGCGAGGTCTTTGGCCTGCTGGGCGCAAACGGCGCGGGCAAGTCGACGACCTTCCGCATGTTATGCGGCCTGCTGCCGGTATCGGCCGGCGAAGTGCAGGTCGCCGGGCTGGACCTTCGTCACGCCGCGGCCCGGGCACGCGGCCGGCTGGGGTACATGGCACAGCGCTTTTCGCTATATGTAGACCTGACGGTCCTGCAGAACCTGCGCTTTTTCGCCAGTGCTTACGGCCTGAATCGCACCCGCGCGCGGCAGCGCATCGACTGGGCGCTGGAGGCGTTCGAACTGACGGGTTATGCCCATTCGCCCAGCGGCGACCTGCCGATGGGCTACAAACAGCGCCTGGCAATGGCTGCCGCTCTGATGCACGAACCCGACATCCTGTTCCTCGACGAACCGACCTCGGGTGTCGATCCGCTGGCACGGCGTGAGTTCTGGCAACGTATCGACGCGCTTGCAGAATCCGGTGTAACCGTTCTGGTGACGACCCATTTCATGGACGAGGCCAACTACTGCGACCGGCTCGTGATCATGGCCGAAGGTGAAGTTCTGGCCGAGGGCACCCCGGCGGAGATGAGGGCTCGCTTCCGCAGCACCGAAGCACCGGACCCGACCATGGAAGACGCTTTCATCGCGTTAATCGAAGCCCATGAAAAAGAACGGCAGGAGAAGGCCGCATGAAAGCGGCCGCTGCCAGGCGCCTGCTCGGCATGATCCGCAAGGAAAGCCTGCAGATCCTGCGCGACCCCTCAAGTATCGCCATCGCCTTTGTCATGCCGGTGGTATTGTTGCTGGTGTTCGGCTACGGCGTGTCGCTGGATGCCCGGCATGTACCGCTGGCCATGGTGGTGGAACAACCGGACGCCAATACCGCCAGCCTGATCGGT
>JASFUE010000183.1:0-6695 GCA_050050435.1 Burkholderiales bacterium
CGAATTGCGCGGGATAGGCAATGCAATTGAAACCGGGCCGTTCGAGTTGCACCTGACCGAAACCGGCTGCTGGAAGCGCAGTGCCGTTGGCTGGATCGCGCCGGCAACGATACCGCAAGCGCTCGCCTCACTGGTCGAACAGTTGCGCCAACGCCTGTCGGATGCCGGTTTTCGCGTGGATGACAAGCCGTTTGCAGCGCATGTGACGCTGCTGCGCAAAGTGAAGTGCCGACCGGAACCGGTCGCCGAGGCAGCGTCATTCGAATGGCGTGTCGCGTCCTTTGCACTGATGCGCTCGCAGACCCTGCAAACCGGCCCGGTCTACAGCCGGGTCGCTGACTGGCCGCTGCGCTGATCGTTTGCCGCGGCGCAGTCCAAGTGGGTTCGTGTCAGTCAGTCCCGGTCTGCGCATAAAGCGCTTCGGCTACCGGTTCGATGTCCAGTTGCAGTGCTTCGTTGAAGCGGTTGAAAAACTCGCACATCCCGGCACGCACCGTCAGCTCGATGATTTGTGCGCGGTCGAAAGTCCGGCTCAGTTCCTCAAACAAGGATTCGTCAATACGGCCCTTGCGCGTGCTCATCTGTCCGGCATAGCGCAGCACTGCACGCTCGACCGGGTCGAACAGATCGCTGTCGCTCCACGATCCGTCTTCAATGGCCTGTAGCTGTGCCGCAGTAATGCCGTAGTTGAGCGCGGGTGGCGTGTGGTGCACGACGCAGTAATTGCACTTGTTCAGTTGCGAGACCATCAGGATGACCAGCTCGATGTATTTCTTCTCGACCACCCCCTCTGTGTACCAGGCCTGCATCAGACCAAAGTAGCCGCGCATCAGCGGCGGGTGGTGGGCCAGCGCCGCGAACTGGTGCATGAACCGCTCCAGGCCCGTTTCTTCGACGTTTTCAAGAACTTTCCTGACGTCTGGTGTCACATCCGAGTCAGTAGTCAAAAGAGGAATTCTGGCCATGGCGTTTCCTTCATCACTGTGGTCGAAAACAAACTGGTCGAGAACAAACTGGTCAAGCATTTGCAGCCAAGGATACGTTAACATCAAGCACGTCAGAATGCGTTTTTCAGTTCCTTGCCATCCGACATCTCATATTGCGACTTTATGCGCAATGGGTACGTACATGCCTGAATCGTTTCTATCGTTTCAACCTCAAAGCCGACCACAATCCGCGTTTGCCGGGTTTGCATGAAATCGCTGGGCAAATTATCACAAGGCCTGCGACTGGAACGCTTGCGCCAGTCGCCGCTCTGGAACGGCGAACGCTTGCGCAACATCCATCCCATATTGCCGGGCCTGCGAGACGGCAGTGCCGAGCGACCGACTTTAAGTGATTTCCTGCGTGGCGGCCGGCGCCGGGCGCCGGCAACACCGTTACCGGCGCTGGATCCGAGAGGTCAATGGCTGAAGTCGCCGCAGAGCGGCTTGCGGGCGACCTGGCTGGGACACTCGACCGTGTTGATCGAAATCGATGGTTGGCGCGTGCTGACCGATCCGGTCTGGGGGCATCGCGCTTCACCTTTCGCGATGATCGGTCCGAAGCGATATCAGCCGGTGCCAGTAAGCATTGCCGATCTTCCGCCTCTGGATGCCGTAGTGATTTCGCATGACCACTACGATCACCTCGATTACCCGACGATTCGCGTGCTGGCAAAGTCGGGCGTGCCTTTCGTGACTTCGCTCGGTGTTGGTGCGCATCTGGAGGCCTGGGGCGTCGCGCCCGAACGTATTACCGAACTCGAATGGTGGCAGAGTCATCGCGTTGCGGGAACGGACCTGATTGTCACTGCCGCACCTTCACAACATTTTTCCGGGAGAGGCCTGAAAGACCGCAATCTTACTTTGTGGTCATCGCTCGTCATACAGGGCGATCGGCATCGCGTCTTTTTCAGCGGGGACACCGGTTTGACTACCGAGTACGAAACGATTCGTCAGCGGCTTGGTCCGTTCGATCTGGTGATGCTCGAGGTCGGTGCGTATCACCCTGCCTGGGGTGACATTCATCTCGGGCCGGTGAATGCACTACAAGCGCACCGGTTGCTTGGCGGCGGCGCGTTGTTACCTGTTCATTGGGGCACATTCACCCTCGCTTTGCACGATTGGGACGAACCGGTCGAAACGCTTCTTGCGCAGTCCGAGGCCGATGCGAGTTTGCTGTTGCCCCGACTTGGCGAACCCTCCGAACCGGCGCAGTTTGAACGCGTCGAGCCATGGTGGCGTGCCTCGACAAGTGAAGCTGTGGCGGACGCGGACAATGAGCCCGCGGAAACAGACGCTGCCGAACAGCAAAGCGGGATGACCAGGCTGCCATGGCCGCTGGATTGAGATTGACGGTGCCTGCGAGGGGTCCGGCATAACCGGCTGCAGCCGCCAGCCTGTTGCTGAATTTGGCTGCAATCGCCGGAGCCTGACCCGGTCCTAGGCATGGACGTTGGCAGAGGCCTAGAAATTGACCTTGTCGCGTCCCTTCAGTTTGAGCATTGTGCGCGCCTCATCCGGTGTGGCGATCTCCAGGCTCAGTTCTTCGAGGATGCGGCGAATCTTGCTCACCTGCTCGGCGTTGGATTGCGCCAGTTTGCCTTTGCCACCCCACAGGCTGTCTTCGAGCCCGACGCGCACGTTACCGCCCATGACTGCAGACTGCACGGCAACGTACATCTGGCTGCGCCCGCCGCCGAGCACCGACCAGTAGTACTGGTCGCCGAATAGCCGGTCGGCAGTGCGCTTCATGTGCATGACGTCTTCCGGATGCGGGCCGATGCCGCCACGGATGCCGAACACCGACTGGATCAGCAGGGGCGGCTTGATCAGGCCGCGGTCGAGAAAATGCGCCGCGGTGTACAGATGGCCGATGTCATAGCATTCGATCTCGAAGCGGGTGTTGTTGTTGCCGCACGATTCGAGAATGTAGGCAATGTCCTTGAAGGTGTTCTTGAAAATCCGCTCGTCGGAAGTTTCAAGGTAAGGCTTTTCCCAGTCGTACTTGAAGTCCTTGAAGCGGTTCAGCATCTCGTACAGGCCGAAGTTCATCGATCCCATGTTCAGCGATGCGACTTCGGGTTTGAGTTGCAGGGCCGGCTGCAGGCGTTCTTCCACGCTCATGGTCGGCGCACCGCCGGTGGTCAGGTTGATCACGACATCGCTTTTCGAGGCAATGGTCGGCAGAAACTTCCTGAACATGTTCGGGTCCTGGGTCGGGAAGCCATTGTCGGGCTCGCGCGCGTGCAGGTGAACGATTGCGGCGCCGGCCTCGGCCGCACCGATGGCAGCCTCCGCGATTTCTTCCGGCGTAACCGGCAGGTGCGGTGACATTGAGGGGGTGTGGATTGAGCCGGTGACGGCGCAAGTGATCATGACTTTGTTGGCCATTTTGCATCTCCTGTTCTGGGTAATTCGTTACGAAGCTACTGCGCGGCCCACAACTGTGTCGCGTGCTCGCTTACTCCTCGTTTGTTCACTGTGTATGTAGTTTCGACATCACATTCGCTTTGCGAATATGAGTCTTCACTGAAACTCGCGTTGCTCGTTTTCTCGTCGTGCGCATGGTTTGTTCGATACTTGCGGCTTCTTGAACTTGGGCCGCTCGCTACGCTTTTTGTGAAGCCCTTCATTGTTTTCAGTGCGGACACCTGGTCAATCGTTTTGGGTTTCCTGGGCGCGCTTGTGGGCAACCAGCGCCATCAGCCGGCGGTCGCGCCAGGCTTCGCGTTCGGCATGCTTTTCGTGTTGCAGAAAATCACGGCATTGTGATTCCACGCGCGCGATCAGGTCCTTGTCCCACGGTTTGTACTCGATATCACTCATCATGGTGTCGAAAGCGGGCCCGAAACGCGCGGCGTAGTCGCTGACGCCGCCAGGGGCATTGAGGTCAATGGTTTCGAATGGTCCCATAAAGGCCCAGCGCAAACCGAGCCCGTCGCGGATTGTCTTGTCGAGGTCTTCGGCCGAGACGTAGTCTTCGCCAACCAGCCGCCAGGCTTCGCGCAGCAGTGCCGCCTGCAGCCGGTTGAGAATGAATCCCTCGACCTCTTTCTTGACCGTCATTGGCACCTGTCCGACTTTGTCATGCAATGCGCGGGTCCTTTCCACGACTTCGGGCGCGGTCCACGGAGCTGGTGAAATTTCCACGATCGGCACCACGTGCGGCGGATTGACCGGGTGGGCGACGATGCAACGGTGTTTTCCCTTTAGCCCTTCGCTGAAACGCGAGGTCTGGATGGTTGAAGTCGAACTGGCGAGGATGGTGTGTTCCGGTGCTGCCTCGTCGAGCTGGCGGTAGACCTCGCGCTTGACGTCGAGCTTCTCGGAGGTGTTTTCCTGGACATAGTCGGCATCGGCAACGGCATCGGCGAGCGAGGCAGCCGCAGATACGCGTGCCGCCACCACGGCCGGCGCCTCGTCGATCAGGCCGGCGTTCTTTAGTTCGCCCAGTCCTTCTTCGACCAGGCCCAGCGCCATGTCCACCGCGCCGGGCGCATTGTCGTACATCTTCACCGGGTGTCCGGCGCGGGCGAATACCATCGCCCAGGCTCGACCGATCAGGCCCGATCCGATAACTGCAATCTTCTCCATTGTTTCTCCGTGTAGTTGTTCTCTTCGATATGTTGTCGACGCTGGCTGTTAACCAAGCATCTCGACGCCGGCACACACCGACAATGCCTGTCCGGTAATGGTGGCACCAATCGGCGATGCCAGATACAGCGCCATGTTGGCGATGTCATAGGGACTGACCATTTGCTTCATCGAGACGCGCTCCAGAGAAATGTTGCGTTGTTCCTCGAAGCTGATGCCAACGGCTTCGGCCTTGTCGGCGATGACCTTGTCGATGCGCGGGCCTTCGACCACGCCGGGCTGAATCGCATTGACGCGAATCTGGTCCTCTCCCAGCTCCATCGAAAGGCTTCTGCTGAAGCCGACCACACCCCATTTGGCCGCAGCGTAGGGCGTACGATAGGGAAAACCGAGACGCCCGGCGGCCGAGGACAGATTGATGATGGAGCCACCGCCGGCTTGCTTGAGCATCGGTACGCCAAGGCGCGTGCAATAGAACATGCCATTGAGGTCCACGGCAATGCAGCGTTCCCACTCGGCGACGTCGATTTCCTCGACCTTGCCGGTGGGCCCGGCGATGCCGGCATTGTTGATCAGGCAATCAAGCCCGCCCAGTTGCGCGCGCACATCGGCAAATAAGCGGTCAACGTCATCGAGCTTCGAGACGTCGGCTAGGCTGGCGCTGACGCCGGGAAATGCCGCAGTGGTTTGGTCGAGAGCCGATTGCACGACATCACAGATGTGCACGCGCGCTCCGGCCTTGTGAAATACGTCGGTCATGGCGCGGCCGATGCCCCCGGCACCGGCGGTGATGAGGACGCGCAAACCGTTGACTGAGATGTCCATAAGCATTCCTGGTTAAACGAAACTGTTCCGGTGCCATGACAAATTGTTGCGAGGTGCCGGATTCCGGAGCCCGCATGCTGCCGGGCTCTGGAAAGAGTACGGTCCTCGACAAAAACGCATGGGCTTGGCGCTGAACGCAACCTGATCGGGGCGGTGTTCGAACTGAACGGATGCTGCCTGATGCAGGTCGGCGGCGCGGAATCGATGAGCACGCTGTTGGGCGCTATCGGGCTTGACCCGCGATCGGACTGGACTCCAGGCGCGCAATTATAGCGGCTGACCGGCTTTTCGGCCCGGCCCACAGCGCCAGAAGCGGCTGCGATCCGATAGAATCACAACGGTGAGCACATCCAACGCCGGGCCGAAGATTCTTGGCCTCGAAACCTCAACCGGGAATTGTTCCGTGTCGATTCTGGCCGGCAACGAGGTTTTCGCCTCGCAAAAGGAGGCGGGACAGCAGCATTCGTCACTAGTGCTGCCGATGATCGACGAACTGATGCAACGGACTGGTCTCAAGCTGGCCGATCTCGACGCTGTGGCATTTGGTGCCGGCCCAGGATCGTTCACCGGGTTGCGCATCGCCTGTGGTGTTGCGCAGGGACTGGCCTTCGCCATTAATCTGCCGTGCATCCCGGTCGGATCGCTCGAGGCGCTTGCGCAGGCCAGCGAAGGTGAACGCATTGTCGTGTGTACCGATGCGCGAATGGGACAGGTTTATCACGCGGCCTATGAACGCGATGGCGGCGGCTGGCAGGAAATCCTGCCGCCAACGCTGTGTGATCCCGGCTCGCTGCCGGAATTGCCGGGCGACGACTGGCTGGGTTGCGGTAGTGGTTTCGAGCGCTACCCGCAGATTTGCCGGCAGCAGTACCGGGACGTGGTTTCCCGGTTCATCGAAGCTCTGGTGCCGCATGCCCGCGAAGTGGTCGTGCTTGCCGCGCATTATCTGGAAACCGGTCGCGCCGTGAGCAGTGCCGATGCTGCACCGGTTTATGTGAGAAACAAGGTTGCCTTGACTATGAAGGAGCAGGGATGAGCGCGCTTGCCGAGTTCGTGCCGCATACTCGTGCGTTGTGTGAGGCCGACCTCGATCAGGTGATGGCAATCGAAACGTCGATCTACACCCATCCCTGGACGCGGGGCAATTTTATTGACTCGCTCAAGGCAGGCTACAGCTGTCATGTCATGGAAGTTGGCGGCGAGCTGATCGGCTATGGCGTGCTGATGATTGCGGTCAAGGAAGCGCATTTGCTCAATCTAAGCATTGCCAGCCAGTGGCAGCGAAAAGGCTAT
>JASFUE010000184.1:0-6662 GCA_050050435.1 Burkholderiales bacterium
TGTGCGCAGGCTCCGGTCGCAGTGGTGCATCAAAACCCGGTTGAAAAGGCGACGCTCAATTCGGTGGCCACCGCGGTGCAGTCGGAGCAGACTGAATGCAAGGTAGCGCAGTACACCGGATACAAGAGTTACCGCAGGCAAGGAGGCTACCGATTGCTCGGCCGCTGTCTGGGCGGACAAATAGAGCGTGAAAGCATGTTCGCGACCATGGAAGAGGCCGGGCTGCGGGGCCTTGGCGGAGCAGGTTTCCCGGCTGGCAGAAAGTGGCGAATTGTCTGGAAAGAACCTGCGCCGCGATTGCTGGCAATCAACATTGACGAAGGCGAGCCTGGCACGTTCAAGGACCGGTATTTTCTCGAGCGTGATCCGCACCGCTTTCTCGAAGGCGCCATGGTTGCGGCCTGGGCGAGTGGTTGTGGCGAGATCTATATTTACTTGCGCGATGAATACGCTGGCTGTCGGCGGATTCTGCAACAGGAACTGACTGCACTCGAGAATGATCCGCCGTGTGCGATTCCCCCGATTTATTTACGACGTGGCGCAGGTGCATATATCTGCGGCGAGGAATCGGCCATGATCGAATCGATCGAGGGCAAGCGTGGCATGCCACGGCTGCGCCCGCCATATGTCGCGCAGGTTGGTCTGTTTGGTCGTCCCACACTCGAGCACAATATGGAGACCTGCTACTGGGTCAGGGACATTGTCGAGAAAGGCGCGCACTGGTTTGCCAGCCAGGGACGGCACGGGCGCAAGGGGTTGCGCTCCTTTTCGGTTTCCGGACGTGTCAACAAGCCGGGCGTGCATATCGCCCCGGCCGGCATTACCCTCAACGAACTGATTGAGGAGTATTGTGATGGAATGCTCGACGGTCACGAACTGTATGCGTATCTGCCCGGAGGCGCGTCGGGTGGCATATTGCCGTCCTCGCTCGCCGATGTGCCGCTGGATTTCGATACGCTGCAACCCTATGCCAGTTTCATCGGATCGGCAGCAATCATTATCTTGTCCGATCAGGACAAGGCGCGCGCGGCCGCAAGCAATGTCATGCGCTTTTTTCACCATGAGTCGTGCGGACAATGCACACCATGCCGGGTAGGTACGGCCAAAGCAGTGCAACTGATGCAAAGCGAGCACTGGGATACGGTCTTGCTTGAAGAACTTTCGCAAGTCATGGCAGACGCTTCGATTTGCGGCCTTGGCCAGGCCGCACCCAATCCTGTGCTCAGTGTTATCCGGCATTTCGGTCATGAGGTGAAATGAGTGATGGAAAACTTCACGATGCAAGCAGACCTTCGATGTGATTGCCCATGACACGGCCCGTCAACGCCCAGGCAACGTCACAGCCAGTTGAATTCCGTCTCGATGGGGCGGTCGTTCATGCCCAGGCCGGTGAGACGATCCTGCAGGCTGCGCAGCGCCATGGCGTGATGATTCCGCACCTGTGCTACAAGCACGGCTACCGTTCCGATGGCAATTGTCGCGCTTGCATGGTGGAGATCGAAGGCGAGCGGGTGCTGGCACCGTCGTGTTGCCGTTATCCCGTCGAAGGAATGCAGGTCGTAAGCAACAGTGAACGGGCGCGCAAGTCCAGGAAAATAGTTGTCGAGTTGCTGCTGGCCGACATGCCGGAGAAGCGCTACAAGCGCGATTCCGAACTGGATCACTGGGCTAGGGTGCTGGAGATCGGACAGCCGCGATTTAATCCGCGCGAGCAAGTGAGTGCAGATTTGTCACATCCGGCGATCGCGGTCAATCTCGATGCCTGCATCCAGTGCACGCGGTGCGTTCGTGCCTGTCGCGAAGAGCAGGTGAACGATGTGATCGGTTACGCGTTCAGTGGCGAGCGCTCGAAAATCGTGTTCGATTTCGATGATCCGATGGGCCAGTCCACCTGCGTTGCTTGCGGAGAGTGTGTGCAGGCGTGTCCTACCGGCGCGTTGATGCCGGCACGCGAGGTTGCCCTCGAACCCGATGACCGACAGGTTGATTCGGTGTGCCCCTATTGCGGTGTCGGTTGCCAGATCACCTATCACGTGAGGAACAATCGTATCCAGTGGGTCGAAGGCCGTAACGGGCCGGCCAATCGTGGGCGGTTGTGCGTCAAGGGCCGCTACGGTTTTGACTACGTTCATCACAAGCACCGGCTCACGACACCGCTGATTCGCAAGCCGGGGGCGACCAAGCGTAGCGACGTGACGATGGATCCGGAAAAACTTCAACAGATGTTCCGCAAGGCCAGTTGGGAAGAAGCGCTGCGCCTTGCTGCGGGCAAACTGCGCGAAATTCGTGATGCCAATGGTAGCCAGGCGCTGGCCGGATTCGGTTCGGCAAAGTGCAGCAACGAAGAAGCCTATCTGTTCCAGAAACTCGTGCGCACCGGTTTTGGATCCAACAACGTAGATCATTGCACCCGGCTTTGTCATGCATCCTCGGTGGCAGCGCTCCTCGAAGGGATCGGTTCGGCGGCGGTTTCGAACCAGGTCAGCGATGCGCTCAAGGCCGAAGTCATCGTGGTCATCGGCTCCAACACCACCAACAATCATCCAGTGGCAGCGACCTGGATAAAAAACGCTGCGGCTGCGGGTGCGGTATTGATCGTGTGTGACCCGCATCGCTCGGAGCTGGCGCGTTATGCAAAGCATTTCCTTCAGTTCAAGCCGGATACCGACGTTGCGTTGCTCAACGCGATGCTGCATGTCATCGTCGAAGAGGACCTCATCGACCGGGATTTTGTGGCGCAGCGTACTGCCAACTTCGAGGCGTTGCGTGAGAATGTCAGGGGGTACAGCCCCGAGGCGATGTCGGAGATTTGCGGCATTCCTGCCCAGACCATACGCACGGTTGCGCGACAGTATGCAAGCTCGCGCGCATCGATGATTTTCTGGGGCATGGGCATATCCCAGCATGTTCACGGCACCGACAATGCGCGGTGCCTGATTGCGCTGGCGCTCGCCACCGGGCAGATAGGGCGCCCGGGCACCGGCTTGCATCCACTGCGCGGGCAGAACAATGTTCAAGGTGCATCTGATGCCGGGCTCATTCCGATGGTATTTCCCGACTACCAGCGTGTTGACGAGCCGCAGGCGCATTCGAAGTTCGAGCAGTTGTGGAACGCCACACTCGATCCCGAGCCCGGGTTGACCGTCGTGGAGATCGTCAATGCCGCGCAGGCGGGCGAGGTAAAAGGCATGTACGTCATGGGTGAAAATCCCGCGATGTCCGATCCGGACCTGCATCATGCGCGTGCCGCGCTTGCTAACCTCGACTGGCTGGTGGTGCAGGATATCTTTCTGACCGAGACTGCCGGCCTGGCTGATGTCATATTGCCGGCAACAGCATGGCCGGAAAAAAGCGGTACGGTGACCAACACCGATCGCATCGTTCAAATCGGTCATCAGGCGCTCGAACCTCCGGGGCAGGCGCGCTCCGATCTGGAATTGATTCAGGAAATGGCTCGCGGGCTCGGTCTCGACTGGAACTACGCCGGACCGAAGGACGTGTTCGAGGAAATGCGCCAGGCAATGCCGTCGATTGCGGGAATCACCTGGGAGCGTCTCGAGCGCGAACGCGCGGTGACTTACCCCTGCGAGCACGAAGGCGATCCGGGAATGCCGGTGGTGTTTACCGATTCGTTTCCCACCGACGACGGGCGTGGCAAGTTTGTTCCTGCCGATATTATCCCGGCCGCCGAGCGGCCGGATCAGGATTATCCGATGGTTCTGATTACCGGCCGGCAACTCGAGCACTGGCATACCGGTGCGATTACGCGCCGTTCCGGAGTGCTCGACGCCATTGAACCGGTGCCAACCGTGCTCATGCATCCGCTGGCTATGGATGCGCTGAACGTCCGGCCCGGCGAAATCGTGACTGTCAGTTCTCGGCGCGGCAGTATCTCGTTATATGCGCGCGCTGACGCGGGTACCCCTGCCGGAACGGTGTTCATAGCCTTTGCATTTCACGAAGCGGCGGCCAATGAACTGACCAACCCGGCGCTCGATCCTTATGGAAAGATTCCCGAATTCAAGTATTGCGCTGTCAAGGTGACCAAAGGCGGGAAGGTGCCCGCGCGTGGGAGTTTCGGGGGAGGAAAGACCGCCGAAGACATGCTTGGACGTTCGTGAGATCCGGGCGGGGACAAGCGGTGCGGCAACGCAGGCTGCGCTAAAACGCGGTCGGGGTGTCGGGGTTGGCCTGCTGGATAATCAGTCCGGGATAAAACGCAGCGCGACGCCGTTATTGCAGTAGCGCAGCCCGGTCGGTTCGGGTCCGTCCTCGAAAACATGGCCGTGGTGGCCGCCACATCGAGCGCAATGGTATTCGGTGCGTTCCATGAACAACTTGCGATCGCGTTTGGTTTCAAACGCGCCATCGATGCAAGTATAGAAACTGGGCCAACCGGTTCCGCTTTCGAACTTCATGTCCGATGTAAACAGCGGTTGACCGCAACCGGCACAGACGAACGTGCCTTTGCGGTGTTCGTCATTAAGCGGGCTGGTGAAACTGCGCTCCGTGCCTTCCTTGCGAAGCACTCGATATTGCTCCGGGGTGAGCGTCTCGCGCCATTCCTGTTCTGATTTATCCACCGGGTTGTCGTCGTGCTCGACCGTCATGGCGCTATTGTAGCTGTGTCGAAATGTCTGATCGAGTCCGCAACCGGCTTTTGGGTGCGGATCGCGTCCTGATTGCCACGCTGTTTGATGTCCGTGATATTCAGTTTCCGCCTGAATCGCCACGGTAATGCACCGCTGCGGTAATGCATCAAACGGTAATGGTTTGCCGGATGCTTGTGTGTGGTGACAGGTATCGCCACGGTCACGGCAGTGATCGAAACATTCGATTGATCATGAAACTACGGTGTTGGTAGTTCGTCAAGTGTCGGCGGATCATCATTAGCCGGGACCGCTCGCAACTGGGCAATTCCTTGAATAAAAGAAATATTCCGGAGAGAGGCCGGGAACATCCCGCTGGTACGGAATTCGCAAACCCTGAGTCAAGAGTTGTAAAACGGTTTCAGGGGAGGGACGAGGCGAATGCGCACGTCCGCATGTACAACACCGGTTTCAAGTTGCGAGGCGCACCCGGGGCTGGGTGGAGTCGCGACTTGTTGCGTCGACGGTCCGCGTCGGCAGCGGCCGGACGCATCGCTGGTCAATCCGTATAACGAAACGTTGGAGAACAACCATTTCGGCTCGCTGGCTGACTTTTCCACCGGATGCTTGATTTCGATCCGCCAGTGGAGGGAGGAACGGCCATGGTAAAAGTGTTTCCTTCGAATTATCGGGAAGTTGTCAGGGTTTTTCCCTGGCGCTCGAATGAGTGGAGCGTTGAACTGTATCCGGACGAGCAGCCTTTCCTGTTCCCGACCAAAGGCCAGGCAATTTCTTTCGCGCTGGCGTGGGCTGATTACCACCAGCCGTGCGAAGTCCGTGTATTCGATGGCGCGGGCGAATTGCAGCGCGACATCAGAGTGCCCGAAGGCGACTACCGGAGAATGAGTACTCGGGACCGGCGCCGCGGACAAATCGATATTCCGTTCTCCGACCGGCGCCAGCGCGAACGCCGGGCGGCGTAATCACAGCCGCGGCTTCACCGCGGCAAACACCTTTCTAATTCGTCCGGGCAAACCATTCCTGCAGTTGCGTAACCGTTTGTTCACGCGAACGGGTGCGCAATCACATCTGCGCAATCACATTTGCGCAATCACATCTGCGCAGTCACATCTGCGGCTAGACCAGTCCTTCCAGAGGTTGCACTTCGACAATGGCACCGGCATCGAGCCGGCCAGTGTCTGTCGGAAGCACGATAAAGCAATGTGCCTGGCTCATGGAAGAAAGAATGCCGGAGCCCTGATCGCCGGTCGGCTTGACCGTCCATTCGCCTTTGTCATCGCGTGCCAGCAATCCGCGCTGGAACTCCGTGCGCCCCGGCGCCTTCTTGATCGGTGCAGTGGTGCGTACTTTCATCGTTGGCATCGGCTTGATGGTGGTCTGTCCCTGCAGAATCGCCAGTGCGTCGCGAACGAACTGGTAGAAGGTCACCATCACTGCAACCGGATTGCCAGGCAACCCGAAAAAATGTGCCCGGCCGATTTTTCCATACGCCATCGGCCGCCCCGGTTTCATTGCAATCTTCCAGAACAACACTTCGCCGAGCTGATCGAGAATCTGTTTCACGTAGTCTGCTTCGCCGACCGAGACGCCACCGCTGGTAATAACAAGATCGGCGGCGTCCGACGCTTCATGAAACGCCTTCTCGACGGCTTCGGGCGTGTCGCGGATGACCCCCATATCCAGAAGCTCGCAGCCGGCGCGCGAGAGCATGCCGTAGAGCGTATAGCGGTTGCTGTCATAGATCTGTCCCTGGCCAAGCGGTTGACCGATACTGACCAGTTCGTCTCCGGTCGAAAAGAAGGCCACGCGCAACTTGCGATAGACGGACACCTCGCCGATGCCCAGTGAAGCCATCAACCCGAGTTCAGCGGGGCGGACGATTTGTCCCCGGGTCAGTGCCGGTTCGCCTTTGCGCAGGTCTTCGCCTGCCTTGCGTGTATTGGTTCCGGCCTTTGGCACCGCGGTGACCGAGACGCTATCGCCAGAGGCAGTTGCGCGCTCCTGCATGATGACGGTGTCGGTGCCTTGCGGGATCACCGCGCCGGTCATGAT
>JASFUE010000185.1:0-6648 GCA_050050435.1 Burkholderiales bacterium
GGACACCTGGTCCCGACAACCGGATCAGTGTTGACTCGATCCGTTTGCTCGCCTCCTTCGAAGCAGAAATCGTGCTGATCGGGACCGGTTCCGAGCAACGTTTCCCGGACCCTGTAACACTGCGCCCGCTCATCGACGCCGGCGTCGGCTTCGAGATCATGAGCACGCCGGCCGCATGCCGCACCTACAATATCCTGGTAGCTGAAGACCGCCAGGTGGTCGCCGCACTGATACTCTAGCCGGCAGCCAGGCTGACTGACAGCGCCGAGCGCCTGCCAGAGACACGTTAAGGGAGCCCGATGTCAAGCGTTTTTAATTTTCGCGTTGCACATTCTAAAAATGGGTGCAGCATCCACAACGTGGCGCGAATCGTGCCTGTGAGAATGCAGTAAATGGCTGCGAACAGCTGGAACCGGCGCCCCGGGGCGTAACCGGAACGACGTTTCGCGGCCTGATAAACCCGAAAACAAACGCTTACGACATGTCCGCATTGCTCCATCCCGTCATTTCCCAGATAAGTCAGATCATTCTCGGGAAACAACAACAAATAAAACTCACCATCGCCTGCCTGCTGGCACGCGGTCACATCCTGATAGAAGATCTTCCCGGTGTCGGTAAAACGACACTGGCGCACGCGCTGGCGCGCTCGCTGGGTCTGGATTTTCAGCGCATACAGTTCACAAGTGACCTGCTGCCGGCCGATATTGTCGGCGTCACCGTGTTCGACCGCGACAGCTCCGCCTTTAATTTTCATCCCGGACCGGTGTTCTCCCAGGTCATCCTCGCTGACGAAGTCAACCGCGCGACTCCGAAAGCGCAAAGCGCCCTGCTCGAAGCGATGGAAGAACACCAGGTTACCGTTGACGGCAACACACGGCCGCTGCCTGAACCGTTTTTCGTCATCGCTACCCAAAACCCGTCGCACCAGATCGGCACTTTCCCTCTGCCCGAATCGCAGCTCGACCGTTTTCTGATGCGCATCCAGCTCGGCTACCCGGATGCCGGCGCCGAACGCGAACTGCTCGAAGGCCGTGAACGGCGTGAGCTGATCGACGACCTGCCGGCGGTCATCGCGCCCGATGACCTCGTCAATTTGCAGCATCAGGTCCGCAAGGTCGTAACCTCCGGCGCATTGCTCGATTATTTGCAGGCGGTGCTGGCCTTTACCCGCAACTCGCCCGATTACGTCAACGGGCTGAGCCCCCGGGCCGGGCTGTATCTGCTCAATGCTGCCAGGGCATGGGCCTTCATGGACGGACGGCAAAAAGTGATACCCGAGGACCTCCAGGCGGTGCTTCCCAGTGTCGTTGGCCATCGCCTCACTCCGATAAACGGCTATGCAACCTTGCCGGGAATGGACCTGACCAAGCGTTTAATCGAAGAGGTCGCAATACCGTAATCATTTGCGACCTTTTCCCGACGAACCACCAACTCACTAGCTGGTAGTCAAACTCCATGCGAGCAGACGCAACACTCAAACGCCCCCGGTCGCAATTCGTCGAAGAGACCGCCGCAACGCTGCCACTTCGCGATCGCGTTGGTGACTGGATCTTTCCGCCCAAGGGCGTGGAACGCGCACCGGTGTCACTATCGCAGCGCCGCGTCTACATCCTGCCAACCAAAGCCGGCATGTTGTTCGCGTTGACTCTGGCGCTGATGCTGGTCGGGTCGATCAACTACAACCTCAGTCTCGGATACGGACTCACATTTCTGCTCACCGGCACCGGTATCGTTTCCATATTGCACACCTGGCGCAACCTGGCCCACCTGAAATTGCGTCCGGGCAAAACCGAGCCGGTGTTCGCCGGTGACGTAGCCTCCTTTAGTGTTCTCGCCGATAACCAGGGGCGTGTTGCCCGGCACAGTGTCACCATTCGCTTTGGCTCACATGAGGCTTCCTGTTTCGATGTCGGGGCAGGCTCCGAGGCCCGTGTCCAGGTTCGCGTTCCGGCTCCGCGCAGGGGCGTTTTCCGTCCTGGCCGGTTTCGCATATTCACCACTTATCCGCTTGGCCTGTTCTACGCATGGGCCAATGTCGAACTCGATCTCACCTGCCTCGTATACCCTGCGCCGGAATCGGGTGACGTGGCGCTGCCCGAAGCGCAGGCGAGCGCTGGTCCCGGCAATGCAACCGGGCGCGGCGAAGAGGATTTCGCCGGGCTTCGCAACTATCGCCCCGGCGATTCGCCGCGGCGCATCGCGTGGAAGTCGGTTGCCCGCAATGACGTGTTCGCCACAAAGCTTTTCTCCGGTGCAACCGGTACCCAACTGTGGATTGATTTCGCCGACATGCCCGAATCGCTCGGGCTCGAGCAACGCCTCTCGCGCATGACGCGCTGGGTACTCGACGCAACCCACGCCAACATGCGCTACGGCTTGCGCTTGCCCGGGCGCGAAATCGAGTTCGGTTCCGGCGAAGCCCACCAGACCAGGTGCCTTGAAGCGCTCGCCCTGTATCGGGCAGCAGGCAACAAATGATCCCAATCGCGAACCTGAGTTTCGCGAACCTGCTTGCAATACTTCTGTGCATCACGGTAGTGATGGCGCCACATGCGCCACACGTCCCTGGCTGGACCGTCGCATTTTGCCTGGCAGCACTGCTGATCCGTCTTGTCGCAGGCTGGCAGCGCCGCCCGTTGCCCTCCAGAGCCTTACTGTTCGCCTTCGCAGGCGTTGCCATTGCCGGCGTCCTGTTTTCCTATGGCAGCATTTTCGGCCGCGACTCCGCGGTAACCCTGCTGCTCGCAATGACGGTACTCAAGTTGCTCGAGATGCACACCCAGCGCGACATCACCGTTGCCGTCGTGCTTTGCTACTTTCTCGCAATTACCAACTTCTTCTACAACCAGACGATGTTCACCGCGGTGTATTCGGTCGCCGCCGCCTGGTTGATAACCGGCACCATGGTCAGCCTGGAACATCAGGCGACGCCCGCCAGATTCCAGCAAGTCGTGCGCACCTCCGGCGTGTTACTCGCCCAGGCCGTACCCGTCATGCTGATTCTGTTCGTTTTGTTTCCGCGCCTCGAAGGTCCGTTGTGGGGATTGCCCCGCATCGAGAATTCCGGCCGCACCGGCCTGTCCGACCAGATGTCACCAGGTTCGATGTCGCGGCTTTCACTCTCCGACGATATTGCATTCCGGGTCAGCTTCGACGGCCCGACCCCCGATACCAAACAACTCTACTGGCGCGGTCCGGTCCTGTGGGACTACGACGGACGCACCTGGAAGGCCGGTCAACGCATCACACTGTCCGATCTTCGTTACCAGAGTCTTGGTCCGGCCCTGAATTACGCGGTTACGCTCGAGCCGCATGACCAGCGCTGGATGTTCGTTATCGACCTGCCCTCGCGCCTGCCCGAAAAAAGTGTTCTTACGCGAGACTACCAGGTCATTTCCTACGCGCCAATCCGTCAGCGTTTGCGCTATACGGCGGAATCGCATCCGGAATACCGTGTCGGAACCGACGCATTGTCGGCCGAACTCGAACGCGCTCTGGAACTGCCCGCGAATGCTGCGCCACGAACCCGTGGCCTGATCCGACAATGGGTCGCCGACGGTCAATCGCCACGCGAACTTGCCGAGCGCGTGCTTCGCATGTTCCGCGAGCAGCCATTCATCTACACCCTGGAGCCGCCCCCGCTGGAAAGGGACCCGGTCGACCAGTTTCTGTTCCAGACCCGCCGTGGTTTCTGTGAGCATTTCGCCTCCAGCTTCGCCGTGATGATGCGCGCCGCCGGCGTCCCCACCCGGGTTGTTACCGGTTACCTCGGCGGCGAGATCAATCCGGTAGACGGGTATCTTGTGGTGCGCCAGTCCGAAGCGCACGCCTGGGCGGAAATATGGACCCGTGACGACGGCTGGATCCGCGTCGATCCCACTGCCGCAGTCTCGCCTCTTCGCATAGAAAGCGGCATCGCCACCGCGTTGCCCGATACCGATACCCAGCCTCTGCTTCGCCGTACCCAGCTCAAATGGCTCATCAAGCTTCGCCATCGATGGGATGCCGTCACCAACGCATGGAACCAGTGGGTTCTGGGCTATTCCCAGGAACGGCAGAGCCGTTTTCTGTCCTCGTTCGGATTCTCAAATGTTGGCTGGCAGGACATGATCATCACCTTGATGATTGCCACTGCAGTCATTGTCAGCGCATTTGCCATCGCCATGTTCATGCGCTTGCGGCGCAAGGACGCCGATGTTGTTCAACGCCTGTGGTTGCGCTATTGCAACGTCATGGCTGCTCGTGGAGTAACCCGCAAGGCCAGCGAAGGGCCAAGGGATTTCACCGAACGGGTTGCATCGCGCCTGCCTTCGTTGCGCGAGCGCGCCCGCCGCATTGGCGAGTTGTACATCGAGCTGCGCTATGGCAATGCCGGCAGCGAGAATCAACGCGATCTATCTGCCCTTCGCGAGTTGCGCGAACAGATCCGATCACTTTATCTCGGCGACCGCGGGCGGGCAAAATCCGCCTGAGATCCGTCGCCGCGTCCACCGCGTCAGTTCCCTGCTCACCTTCCCGACGTCTCCCTTTGAACGCCTGATCCTGGCCTCAACAAGGCGGCCGGAGCGCCTTCTCAACTGTCGAAGCTTCGACACACCTGCCGAACAAATGCCGTGATCTGAGTACGAATAGTCCCTGAATCGCGCTGCACAGGGCGTGAACACACGTTTCGGACAGGTACGAAATTCGCAGTTTCCGGAATGCTTGCCAGCCCGGGCGAACTTCGCGTCGTACCGGAGGAGAGAAAACTACAATGCCAAAACAATTATTAGAAGAATCGACCCAACTACTGTTAAAGGTGCTGCCAACGCCCTTTGCGCGCTGGCGCATCGAGATTTCCGGCAACGGCGACGGACCCGGACAGCCCTACCAGTTCGTCACCAAAGGCCTCGCAATCACCTTCGCCATCGCCTGGGCTGACCTGCATCAGCCTTGTCGAATCGAAATCTACGGCTTTGCCGGACGCGTCGAACGCAAAATTCGCATCCCCGGCTGCACACGCTATCGCGGCCACGGCTCGGATCGTCGCCGGATGAACATTCCGTTTTCATTTCAGGACAGGCGCAGGCGCGAGCGCAGAATCCCGCTCTGAAAACAATCAGCGGCTTGGCAACAGGCACCAATGCGCTGCGACTCACCCTACTCCAAAAGCAGTAATTGACAGGCGCAGGCCGAACAGCGCGCTCACGACCAGGGCGGCTACGACACCGTTCAGCGCAAAACGGTGCGCCAATGTTCCCCGCCGCTCACGCTGCCGGGCCTCGAAAATCATTTCTTCCAGGCAATGCCCGGGTTGGCGCCCCAGCACGAAGCTCCAGATACTCGCAGCAATCACGCCGGCAATACCGGGATAGGACAACCATCCCGCCCACGGCGCAATCCCCACGATCGACATCCAGGTGGTCACAATCGCAAGCACCGCACTTGCCAGCGCTACCCAAAACGGACGCAAATCGCTGCGTGCACGCCCGCTTCGCCACAACAGCCAGACACTCAGGCCGAGAAATCCCCCAAATGCGGGAAACATGTAGGCGTGACCTGCCAGAGAACCCGCGCCGATCGCGCCGAATGCCGCAAGCAGCGCCGGTGCCCCCGCGCAGGCCAACCAGGCTAGCATCGCGACAACGACGCCGCCGAGTTCACGGATCAGATTGATTGCTGCATGGCGGCTCCCCACTCCTACCGGCGAGCGCAATGCCTGCACCGGCTTTTGGGCGCGCAAGGTCACCGAGTGCGCGTTGAACAGTTGCGCGACTTCCTGCGTTTTCGAATTGGTGCTGAGAGAAAAATAGTCGATTTCGCCGATCTTCTCGACCTGGTCAAAGCCGCTATTGCGCAGCATCACCAAATAACGCTCTTCCTCGACTGCACCGACGACACATTCGGCCCACATTTGCGGGTCTTGGCGAAACCGGTCCGCAACCGGGCGCGTCAGTGCGATGTCGGAAATCTGCAAGCGGCCGCCGGGTTTGAGAACGCGGAAAATTTCGGTAATCGCCTTGGCCTTGTCCGGTACCAGATTGATCACACCGTTAGTCGTCACCACATCAACCGATGCATCAGGCAATGGGATCGCTTCCGCATCGCCATCGATTATTTCGACATTGGTGATACCGCCGGCGACACAAGTCTTCTCCAGCTTCGCGCGCATCCCGGCGGTCATGTCCAGCGCGTACACCTTGCCCGAAGGGCCGACGATTCCCGCGCTGATCAGCGTATCGGTGCCCGAGCCCGCCCCGACGTCCAGCACGGTGTCACCCGCGCGCATGATTCCGGCGGCAAACGGATAGCCCACTCCCGCGAAAGATTCAGCAGCGCTCTCGGGCACGGCGTCTAGGTATTCACTCGCATAACCAAGGACCTCGCAGGCACGCCGCCCCGTTGGAAAATGAAACGTCTGATCCGGTGACTGTGCAACCGCGGTGTACATGTCGCGAACCGCCCCATAGATGGCCTCGCGTTTGAAGCTGACGATTGCAACCATCTTCCTCTATCTCCGTATCGGTTTGTACGCTCTGAAACTTGTACGGTCTTGAACGTGTTTGCTCAGAAACCCTTCAGCAACTGCTTGATCCGGTCAGCGGTGCTGTCAGTCGGCTTTTCATCGCGCAGCGCCAAAACCTTTTCCTTGAGCTTTTGTTCGAACTC
>JASFUE010000186.1:0-6638 GCA_050050435.1 Burkholderiales bacterium
AGCGACCGTCGATCAGCCCTTCGATCGGCTGAAACAGGATTTTGTAGGCCATCTTCGGGCTTTGTGCGATCCAGTAGCCCAGATAAAGGTAGGGCAGGCCGAGCCGCTTGCACAGGTCAACTTGCCAGGCGACGTTGAATGTGCCGTAACTGGTTCTTGGTACTTCGGGGTCGAAGAAGGTGTATACCGATGACAAGCCGTCATCAAGACGATCGACAATGCTCACCATGCGCAGTCTGCTGGCTTCGCGAAACTCGACGAGACTGGAGCGCACGTTACTCTGCAACAGGAAATGTCGGTATTGCTCCCTGCTGTCGTGATCCATTCCACCGCCGCTGTGGCGATAGGATTGATAACGCAAGTACAAGGCATAGTGCTCCGGGTGATACTTCAACTCGAGCATGTGCGCTTCGAGATTGGCGTGCTTTCTTGCTGCACGGCGTTGCGAGCGGTTGGGTTCAAAATCATTGACCGCAATTCTGACCGGCACACATGCCTTGCAACGATCACAGTATGGGCGGTAGGTGAACGCCCCGCTGCGGCGAAAACCCACCTTGACGAGGTCGGCGTAGACCTGGCTGTCAATTGCATGACTGGGTGTGGCAACCTGGGAGCGGGCCAGCTTCTCCGGCAGGTAACTGCAGGGATACGGTGCAGTCGCATAGAACTGCAGAACCGAAAACGGCAGGTCATTCAGTTGGGTCATAGGCTCGGCGTAAACTGATTTTTCGATTCCCTGTCGGTTTCAGGGCCGGTACGTCGAATCGACGACGGCACCTTGGTCTATATGATGGTGGTTCGCGCAAATCGCGCCTCGTTCAAAATTGGCGCATTGTTCCAAATTGTCGCATTGTTCAAACGGCATCGTACTCATACGCGTGGATTGATTGTAATTGTCCACGGTGCCGGTACCGGCTCATAGTCTACCAAGTCAACCAGCCGCTGTGCGAAATCGTCGCGCGGAATTTCGCGCGCTCCGAACGAGGCGAGGTGCCCGGTCTGCATCTGGCAGTCAATGATGCCAAAGTTCCACGCAAGCAATTGTCGTGACAGAGTCACCAGTGCGATCTTGGACGCGTTGGTTACCCGCGTGAACATCGATTCACCGAAAAAGGCGCGACCGATTGCCACGCCGTACAGACCGCCGGCAAGCTCGCCATCGATCCAGGTTTCGATCGAGTGCGCGTGGCCTGCACGATGCATTTGCACGTATGCATCGACCATTTGTGGCGTAATCCAGGTGCCGGCATCGTCCTCGCGCGGGCCCCCGCACGCGGTGATTACCTGCTCGAATTCGCGATCGGCCGTGACTTGGAATTTCGTGTTTCGCAAGGTCTTGCGCAACGATCGCCTCAGGTGCAGTTCTTCGGGGAACAACACCATTCTCGGATCGGGACTCCACCACAGGATAGGATCGCCGTCGCTAAACCAGGGGAAGATGCCCTGACGGTATGCCCCGAGCAGGGTGGAAATGGAAAGATCGCCGCCCGCGGCAAGCAGGCCGTCCGGATTGCGCAGCGCACGCGACAGTGGTGGAAACGGCTCTCCGGGGCGAAGCCAGGGAATCACGCGTGCGGACGCATCCTCTGGTCGATAGGATGGCTCAGAAGAATTTGTCCGGGTTCTTGCTGATCAGACCACACGCAATGCGTGCTCCGGCGTTACCGCTGGGTTGGCTCGACAGGTCATCAGCCTGTGCATGCACGATAACTGCGCGGCCAATGATGCTGTCGCTGCCCGCGCCCAGACTGAGTCCTGTTACCTCGATGTCTGTTTCCACCATGCCGTTTGCGTCTGCCCGGACATTACCCAGATCGCCGGCATGCCGGTTGAGGCTGTCCGGCCCGCCATGCACGCTCCCGTGAGGATTGAAATGCCCGCCGGCACTACTGGCGTCCGGTGCGCGGCAGTCGCCCTTTTCATGTATGTGCAAGCCATGAAGTGAGTTCGGGGTCAGCCCCTCGATACGCAAGTGTGCATGCATGATATCGCCATCCTGCTCGAACTCGACGACACCGCTTGCTGTGTTGCCTTCGGTGGGGGCCAGCATTGCGATCGCCGTGGGGTCACGTTGGAGGGCCGAATTCATACTGCTGCATGCCGCCAGCGCGGCACACAATCCGACCGAAATCCATCTGACAAGCATAACTGCAACACCCCCGGATGCTGAATCGTCTACGCGAACTTCTATCATATTAATCGAAATCCTTTTAGCATTGCCCTGACAGAGGTGTCAACGCGAACAAACGGCGCTAGGGCCATCGTGTGGTCGCCGCTGCTGTCCAGGGCGAAGCGTTGCTCCGTTTTCCGGATGCGCCAGTTGTGGTGGGCCGGGCTTGTGAGGCGTGCCCGTGGACGACCTTTTTTGTCGTGATCCCTCGGTTGCGAGCGTTGACCGCAAAGGCATGCATGGATTTGCGTGTCAGCACGGTGGTGGCGCCCGGCGCAGGCATTTTCAGGCGCTAAAGCGCGCTCCGCCGGGCTCCGGACAGCGGCGCAAAGCCGGTATCCACATAGATATCCACATAGAAAGGAATACAGGGCCAATGCCCGTGCAGAACCAGGAACCCCCATCAGAAACACCACATCGGCAACTGGAGCCGTCTGCGTGGGTCTGCCGATGGATGCGGTTGCTGCCGGCCGGTTCTGTGGTACTGGATCTGGCTTGTGGCTATGGGCGTCATGTACGCCTTGCGCTGGCGCAGGGTCATGAAGTGGTCGCTCTTGATCGTGACGGCGAGGCGCTGGCCCGGCTCTCCACCCTGCCTGGTGTGCGCACCGTTCAGGCCGATATCGAGCAGTCAGGCTGGCCATTTCCGGACCAGCGGTTCGATGCAGTTATCGTTACCAATTATCTTTACCGCCCCCTGTTTCCCCTCCTGATAAGGGCTGTGGCGCACAATGGCCTGCTGATCTACGAAACGTTTGCGCGAGGCAATGAGCGCTTCGGGCGCCCGCGCAATCCCGATTTTCTGCTCAAGGAAGGCGAGCTCTACGAGGTCGTACGTCCGGCGCTGCGTGTACTCGGCTACGAAGATATCTACACGAGCAGTCCCGGACCGGCCATGGTCCAAAGGCTTTGTGCCTGCGGGCAGGGCTTTGCCTGGCCGCCAATTGATTGCTAAGCCTGTCCCGGAATCGGTAAAATTTCGTATTGACCCAACTCAGGAGTGATCCAGCCATGCTTACGGGAAGCATCGTCGCGATAGTGACCCCGATGCACGAAGATGGCAGTCTCGATCTGGAGAGTCTTCACCAGTTGATCGACTGGCACGTTGCTGAAGGCAGCCAGGGCATTGTCGTTGTTGGCACCACCGGTGAATCGCCCACCGTCGATTTCGATGAGCACCGGTTGCTGATCCAGTCAGCTGTTGAGTGGGCGGGTGGCCGGATACCGGTGATCGCCGGTACCGGCGCGAATTCGACAGCCGAAGCGATCGAGTTGGCGGAATTCGCAAAAAATGCCGGGGCGGATATGAGCCTTACGGTCGTGCCTTACTACAACAAACCGACGCAGGAAGGGTTGTATCGCCACTTTCGCGCGATTGCCGAAGCGGTGGACATGCCGCACATACTGTATAACGTGCCGGGGCGTACAGTTGCCGACCTGCAAAACGATACGACGCTTCGTCTGGCGCAGATTCCCAATATTGTCGGAATCAAGGATGCGACCGCCGGCATGGAGCGGGGCGCTGATCTGTTGAAGCGGGTCCCGGCAGAATTTGCTGTTTACAGCGGCGATGATGCCAGCGGTCTGGCATTGCTGATGATGGGTGCTCACGGTGTCATTTCGGTCACCGCGAATGCTGCGCCAGCGCTTATGCAGGAAATGTGTGCATCCGTATTTGCAGGCGATTTTGCGCGGGCACGGGCCGCCAACAACAAGCTGTTGGGTTTGCATACGCATCTGTTTGTCGAAGCCAACCCGATCGGAGTCAAATGGGTTCTCCAGGCAATGCAGAAAATCGAACCGGGAATCCGGTTGCCGCTCACGCCGCTATCGTCTTCGTTCCACGATCTATTGCTCGGCGCCATGGAGCAGGCCGGCATTTCAGTCGAGAACGTCGCGGTACACTAGTAGCTATTGGCCTGTTAAGTATCGGTCCGGTCAGGATCGAACTGGTCTTTGTCGAACCGGCAAGTCGGAACCCGGTTGATCGCGCTCCGGGCACTTCGAGCCGGAGACATGCCAATCCTGTAAGATTCGGCCCGGTAAGTGTCGAACCGGTGAAAATTGAACCGGAGCGAATCAAAACGGTCATTGCGTTCATTGTGACCGCAAAGGCGGCAACGTATCGCCGGATCCGTTGTCGAAGAACGCATCAGAATTTCCGTTGTCCCCATGCCAAGAACTGATTTCCCGATGAAACTGACCACGATCATTTCCTGCGCCGTGATCACGGTACTGGCGCTCGGCGCGTGCTCCACCAGCAAGCAGGGCAAGATCGACTACAAGTCTGCGAAAAGTCTTCCACCACTCGAAGTTCCGCCGGATCTGGCGGTGCCTGATTCCAGCACGCAGTTTGACGTGGTTGGAAAGGACGGGACCACCTATTCCGATTACACGCGTGCGCGCGCCGCTGCGAAGGACTCCGCAGGGCAGGACGTGCTCCCGACACTGGAAAACATGCGCGTCGAGAGGGACGGGCAATACCGCTGGCTGGTGGTGCAAATGGATCCCAAGGAGATCTGGCAGCCACTGCGAGAGTTCTGGCAGGAGAACGGCTTCTTGCTGGCACGCGAATCACCCGAGATCGGATTCATGGAAACGGACTGGGCCGAGAACCGTGCTTTGGTATCGAACTCGTGGTTTCGCCGGACGTTCGCTTTCATGGGTGCTGAAAATGCGTTCTCGTATCCTGAGCGTGACAAATTCCGTACACGAGTCGAGCGCGGTGATGCGCCAGGGACCACTGATATCTACATCTCGCATCGCGGCGTTGTCCAGATAGCTACGCGAGAGGGCACCATCAACAGAACGGTCTGGGAAGCGAGACCACGCGATCCCGAACTCGAAGCCGAGATGCTCTACCGTTTGATGGCAAGGCTCGGCGCTACCAAGGGGCAGATCGAGCAAGCGCGCAATGAGCCGCCGCCAGCGCCGCGGGCCGAACTGGCAAGCGGGCCGAACGATGTTTCCTATCTGGAACTGCCCGATTCCTTCGACAGAGCGTGGCGACGCGTTGGAATTGCCCTCGACTTTATCGGATTTACCGTAGAGGATCAGGATCGCTCCACGGGCGAGTATTTCGTGCGCTACAACGACCCGGACGCGGAGCAGGAGCGTTCCGGTTTGGCGAGGCTGGCTTTCTGGAAAGACGACAAGCCGGTTGCGCAGAAATACCGTATTCGCGTGAGCAAGGGCAAGGACGATGGTAGCGAAGTACACGTTCTCGACGATACCGGCAAAGTACTCGCCAATTCGACCTCGAGTCGTATTCTGGTCCTGTTGCGCGACCAGCTCCAATGATGCGGATGAAAGTGAAGACGCCTGACAACCGGACCGATGTCAGGGCTGCGCTTCGCTAGCCTCGGCAGTGGCAGCAGTGGCAACGCCACGCTGATCTGCACATCCGATGCCAGCGTAATGCTGGACTGCGGATTCAGCGTCGCGGAAACGACGCGTCGCCTGGCGCGACTGGGTATGCAGCCCGATCAGCTCGATGCCATCGTGGTCACCCACGAGCACGAAGATCATATTGGCGGCGTGGCGCGATTTGCCCGGCGCCACGATGTCCCGATCTGGATGTCACATGGCACCTGGCGCGGGCTGGAGTCGATGTTCGATAACCTGAGCGTCAAACTGGTGGAGGGATATCAGGCATTTTCGGTCGGCAGCCTGCGCGTCGAACCATTTCCGGTTCCACACGATGCGCGTGAACCTGCGCAGTACGTGTTCAGCGATGGTGCAGTCCGGCTTGGCGTGCTCACTGATACCGGCGAGACAACGCCGCACATAGAAGCAACGCTGAGTAACTGCGATGCGCTGGTGATCGAGTGCAATCACGACGCGCAGATGCTGGCGCGCTCGAATTATCCTCCTGCCTTGCGCCGACGTATTTCGGGCCGCTTGGGCCATCTGGACAACAACGCCGCCGCGCGCCTGTTATCGCGCGTTGCGGGGCCGGGGCTCAAGCATGTCATTGCAGCCCACCTGTCCCAGCAGAACAATTCGAGCCTGCTCGCGCAGCAGGCGCTTTCTGCGGCTCTGGGCTGTGAGCCGGACTGGATCGGCATCGCGTCTCAGGATACCGGGTTCGGGTGGCGCGATTTGCGCTGACGTGAATTGTCACCTCGCCCGGGGGCACCCGAAACGGATCCGGGCCCTGGTCGCAAAAGGGGTGCAGGGGTGGCCTGAGGGCTACAGGCCCAGAGTATTGGCAGTGACTGCCGGAGTCGATACTTCCCAGATTTCCTCGAAGCGCTCGACCAGCGCACTGGCTTCGATCGGGTCGTTTTTCGCGTGCAGGCCGCGCAAAGTGTCGAAATGAAACAACCGCACGCTATGCATGTCATCGGCAACGACAAACGGATCATAGACACCTTTTGCCTGTTGCTGCGTTTCGTGAATGGTGACTGCATGGCTGAATGCACGCACCAGTTGCTGCATCCGCGGGCAGAAACGATCGATCGTCGTG
>JASFUE010000187.1:0-6614 GCA_050050435.1 Burkholderiales bacterium
ACAAGAAGCGCGCGATGATGCGGCAACTCCACTGGTGATCGCCTGGGTCCGGCGGCGCTGCACGTGCCCTGACCTTTCCGATGCTATATGTGTAATGCCTGCCCGGTGCGATATGCCTTCTCGCGACTGAGCGGCCTCGAAGTGGCTACGTGCTACTCAGACCGCCCGTGCCAATAGCACGCGAAATTCCGATTGGTGCCATCCATCAAAGCCACGGCGCGTTCTTCGGTGCTGCACATTCTTGGCTCCTCTGAAACATGAACTCCTAGCCAATAATCTCCCACAATGGGATTGGCCGTTAGGCTTCGGTAAGATCGCACCGGGCACGCAAAGTGTGGCGGCCGGCGTGCCGTGTTTCTACCGATGGCGGTTCCGGGAGGGGTGTCGGGGTTTCCCGGCGACCGTGCCCGGTAGCGGCGAGAGTGAAGCAGTCTCTTTAGCCGGCCTCCGATATCTTGGATCCGTAATCCATATGTAAGGTTCCCGATGCTAACGTCATTGCGGGCGCCGCGCTGGCGCCTACGCTCAAGGAGACAAAACGGGTGAATTGTCCGGAGATCTTTGCTCGGGACCCCGGAAGCTGTCTCCGGGCGCGCATGGTTGGTACAGACAGGGCAAAGAGGTGTATTGTTCCAGAGGGTAATCAGAAAAAAGGAGTCTCGCCATGCTGGCTACAAGACGCACATTCGCCACGCTGTTCGTTGGCATGCTGGTTGTTTTCCTGAGTGCATGTTCCGGTACGCGCGTAGGCACGAAAGCGGCAGAGCAGTACAACTCGCAGCCTTTGAGGGTTGCGATTCCAAGTGGGGTCGACACTGCGCAGGCGCTGGAAGCAGCGGAAAATGCCTTGATCGCTCGTGGCTGGGCTGTTGTCGACAAAAGCTACGACTCTGTCACTGGCAAACTGGTCCATCGGAAATTCGATGCGACCGCGAACATCAAGATCGAAGGTGAGAATCTCGTCCTATATTCGGATTCCACCTACAAGAAGACGGAAACCAGCGATCCAGAGCCCGCGGTGCCGTATGGATGGCTGGAGAATTTGCAAAAAGATATACAGAAATTCCTGGCCTACGAAGGCAGCAGCTAGAGCGGGATCCGTGATGCGTTGACGGGACTGTGAATGTCCCGCCTCGTGGCGAGAAGTTCATTGCTGACTTCGTTCGGGACCACTATCGTTTCGTTCTGGTGTCCCAAAACGCAGCACGTTCTGGTTGAACCTGGCGGGCTCGTCCACACAGTCACACAAAAACACAAAACGCCCCTCAAAGGGGCGTTTTGTTTTGGCGGCGAGAGTGATCGCAGTTTTGCACCGTCATGCCGTACCGAAGGGCCCATCTCATTTGATATTGTTCGCCCTTACTGAATTTCCGGCGGAGCCTTCCCCGAATCGTGACATCCGAAACGGCCACCACCCCTGTGGAGTTCTCCCGGGTGCGGCGCTACCTGATCCTGGTGACGGTGGCAATGTGCACCATGCTCTACGCCATGACGGTGACCATCGTCAATGTGGCGCTGCCGCAGCTACAGGGTGCGCTCTCGGCGACGCCCGATCAGATCGCCTGGGTGGTGTCCCTGAACGTCGTGGCCACCGCCGTGGTAACGCCGATGACCGGCTGGCTGGTGGCGCGCCTGGGACAACGCACCGTGCTCATATCCTGCATCGTTGGCTTCGCGATCACCTCGCTGCTATGCGCCACCGCCGCTTCGCTCGGGTCGTTGCTGGCCTACCGCGTGGGGCAGGGCATCTTTGGCGCGCCCATCGTGCCACTTTCGCAGGCGATCCTGCTGATCACCTTCACCGGCAGGGACCGGGCGATGGCGCAGGGCTTCTTCGGCATGTCGGTGGTTGTCGGGCCGGCCGTCGGGCCTGCGCTCGGCGGCTACCTCGCCGAGACGTATAACTGGCGCTGGATCTTCTTTCTCATCGTGCCGCTGTGCATCGCCGCGTTTATCATGGTGGTGTCGTTCATCCGTCAAAGTAGCAAGGACAAGGAACTCAAGCTCGACTGGACGGGCTTCCTCTCACTCGCGCTCGCCATCGTCTGCGTGCAGCTCATGGTCGATCGCGGTGAGCGCTTCGACTGGTTCGCGTCCGGCGAGATCATCCTCTACGCCTGCGGTGCCGTGCTGAGCTTCTACGTGCTTGTCGTGCACACCATGACGAGCGAACGGCCGTTCCTCAACCCCGAGCTCTTCACGGACCGCAACTTCGCCATCGGCATGGTACTGGTGTTTGTCTACGGCATGCTCAACTTCACGCCCATCACGCTGCTGCCGCCGATGCTGCAGAACCTGAAGGGCTATCCCGATTCCCTCATCGGACTGCTGCTCGCCATGCGTGGCGTCGGCATGGTGATTGGCTTCTTTATCGCCGGCAGGATGGGCAGGTTCGATCCGCGGGTCGGGCTGACGAGTGGAATGCTCCTGGTTGGTGTGAGCGGCGCGGTCATGGCGACTTTCGATTTCAACGTCTCGCCCGAAACGGTCGCCTGGGCGGGTATCGTCCAGGGAATCGGCACAGGGGTTATGTGGGTGCCGCTCACCATCGTCGCGTTCGCCTCGCTACCAGAGCGGCTTATGCCGGATGCCTCGGCGCTTTTCCACCTGCTGCGCAACTTCGGCACCAGCCTGTTCATCGCCGTCAGTTTCATGGTCGTCCTGCGCACCGCGCAGATCAGCCACTTTGAGCTCGTCCAGAACGTCAGCCCCTACAACGAGGCGTTGCGCTTCCCGTCGGTCGTCGGGCACTGGGACATCGGCTCGCTGCACGGGCTCGCCAAGCTCGGCTCCGAAGTGGATCGCCAGGCGCAGATGATCGGCTACGAGAACGCCTTCATCATGTACGCGGCGGTGTGTTTCGCGACGATACCGGTTCTGCTGTTCGTCCGGATAAGGCACCGTTGAGCGGTCCGCATGCGGCTCAGGACCGCGGTTGCGCATTTGGCCGAGTTCGTGCGACGCGAACGGTGACGACCACGGGCGGTCAATGATTGTAGGTCAAGTGCCCGCCCTGGGGTGATCCCATCGCCTTTGACACCTCAATCAACGCGTCAAGGCCACTTACGAGGGTGACTGCCATCTCGTCGGTGCTGCTTTCGCTAGTTAGCAGGTGCAATGACTCAGTGGTTGGTATATCCCCATAGCGAGTCCTGTAGTGACCAAGATGGAATGCCAAGACGCGAGAAAACGAATTAGCAGAGGCGCGGGGCGCCGCTGGGCCACTCAAAAACGACGCCGCAGTTCGAGACCGTACTCCAGCGTCGTGTTGGCAGGCTCAAGCCACGTTGTCCCGTTGCTGTCGGTGGCGGTATCCGAATCCTCGACATCCCAGTAGTGGACCCACGGCCCGATTGCCCAGGTATCTGTTTCCGCCATCAGATAGATGCGATACCCGTAACCGTTGTCCTGGTCATTTGTAATGTCGGAGTAGCCCGGACCTGTGTCGCTGAGCGTGGACACTTGTCGACCGGCGAGGAAAACGTCGTATTCGAGGGTTGTTGCCAGTACCCACTTGCTGCTTGTCTGGGCGCGAAACGTCAAACCGACCGGAACGTATAAATAGTTGGAGTAGCGCCGGTAGCCGATGGCGCCCGTGGACGAGGTGCCGCGATTATCGTTGTACAGGAATCGATAACCAAGCCCGGCGTAGGGAGCCAAAGATACAGTTGAGCGGGTGCGAAAGCCCTTCCCGCCCGTGAGGCGCATCTCCACGATATAGTCGGGAACATCGCTCTGTGTGCCTGAACCTTCGTAGTTGAGCGAACCGGCGGAGACTCGTCCGTCGAAGCGCAGGAAAGACGGTCCCTTGGGCGCACGCGTGTAGGCCAGAGTTGCCCCAAGACGTGGTCCATCGAGCTTCGCGAAATCAGGTTCTTCGTATTCATACTCCGAGACCTGCAGACCGAATTCCCATCCATTTTTTGGCTGGAGTAAATCGTCTGCTCGCGTATTCATTGGTCCGACGAGCATGCTGATTGTGGCCAGTAGAACAGTCAGGTTCAAACGACTCATAATGGTATTTGGTATTGGCGGGAGCCAACCAGTCGTGGACGTTGCCCATATTAAAACTGGCTTTCGCTCTCAGGGTAAAGAATATCTCTGGGGTCCACGTAAGGAAGTTTGCTCGCGGTGACACGCGCGACGCGGTGCCGTCAAGCATGTTGGCTCCTACTAGTAGAGCTCCGCGCTGTTAAGCGCGCTGCCGTTATACCCCTCCGCCAACAGGACCCGGCCGTTGAGCAGCCGTGTGGCGGTATAGCTTCGGCATTCAACGCTACCACTCGTCCTAGAAGACTCCCCCGAGTTGCTCGTCGTCCGTTGAATTGGCAATTGCGATCTCGCCACCAGTTCCGTCTGCATTAATGCTGTACAGATCACCTTGTGCGCCACTGCCCGGCAATCGATTGAATATCACCCGGTCGTTACTGGTAGTGGCTCCGAAGAACTCTACATCGGTTGTATTGGCGAGAGGCACGAGGCCGGTGCCGTCAACATTGACACTGTAGACGTCGATCTGCGTGCCGCCGACTACGCGATCAAAAACTACTCGTCCACTTGTGGAGATGCCAGCGAACAGCTCATCATCCGAAGTGGTTGCGATCGGTGTAACACCGGTGCCGTCGTCGTTCATGCTGTAGAGGTCGAACTGGGATCCACCCACAAGCCGATCGAAAATCAACTGCCCGCCTGCCGTTTGTCCCGCGAAATCTTCGCTGTCGCTACTGGTTGCCAACGGCAATTCGCCACCGGTGCCGTCCGCGTCGGTCCGGTAGAGGTCAATTTGCGTGCCCCCATCAAGGCGCCTGAAAACCACACGTTCGCCGCTGATTACGCCGCCCAGGTCTTCGCTCTCCGCGGTATTTGCCAAAGGTGTCAGGCTGGTGCCGTCATCATTGATGCTGTAGAGATCATCCTGAACGCCCCCTTGAGTTCGCGTGAAAAGTACTTTACCGCCCGGAGTTACGCCTGCGAAGAATTCGGTGTCGGAGCTGTCGGCGAGTGCAATCTCTCCGCCACTACCGTCGGCGTTGATGCTGAATAGATCATATTGCCCGAGCAATCCACCTACCTGACGCATGAAGATGACTTTGTCATTGGTGGTAATACTCCCGAATATTTCGGAATCGGCGTTGTTAGCCAACGTGACGAGGCCGGTGCCGTCGGCATTGATACTGTACAAATCGAACTGAGGCAAGGTGCCGCTCAGGTCTATACGCATAAAGATCACTCGCCCGCTTGCGGTCACACCGGCTGCCAGTTCGTCGTCAGTGCTGTTTGCAAGGGTAGTGAGGCCGGTGCCGTCAGTGTTGATGCTGAAAAGGTCATATTGCGTGCCTCCGATCAATCGCATGAAGATCAACTTCGTTCCGACGACAATTCCACTCGGGCTTTCGCTCTCGGGACTCACAGCCAGTGGTGTGAGCGCACTGCCATCCTCTTGCACAAGGAACAGGTCCAGTTGGCCGCCGATGTCGCGCGTGAATACAATAGTCTGAAGTGCCGCACTGCTCGTACTGCTACCCGCGCTTCCGCTACTACCGGTTCCGCTGCCGGCCGATATGGTTCCGGTTTGCTCGCCGCCGCAACTGACCAGCAAACATGCGGACAGGAGTGAAAGGCTGAGCAGCCCGAGTTTGGTGGAATGCTGAAATTCCCAACGCGCGTTTCTTGCGGCAATGTTTCGGATACGCAAACGCATTACCAATGTACGAAGATTCATACAGGGCACCTCGCAGTGGCGGGCAATATGAGGACACACTGAAGCGAGGAACGCGCCGACCTGGATTATCCTGATGCGTTCAGGATATCTGCCCGGTCACTGCAAGTGGATAAAGGGGAACGACCGTTTCATTTCGCAAGATTACAAGCGCACACGACGCAGGCTGTCGCCTTGAAGCGACAGCCTGTGCGTTGTTAGTCATGCGAGGCGTGTTTTACCAACGGTTGGAAGCCATTAAGATGCTCATGTTGGCTGAACCCGATTGGCGCCCGCAATGAGAACTCAGTCGAATCCGCGAATTGTCTGCTTCGTCGCAGTGTTGCTAATAGTGGGCTGCGGGGGCGGTGGCGACACTACCTCTGCGCAGGTGCCAGCAGAATTCACAAGAGACGAATCATGGGTGACGGGGTTTGCGAGCGCCACCGCGTTTGCCGAAACACCGGATGGACGTCTTCTTGTCGCGCAACAGGGTGGCGCATTGCGCGTCGTCAAAAACGCCGCGTTGGTTAGTACCGCGATGCTCAACGTAACTGTCGATTCGAGTGGCGAGCGCGGCTTGCTTGGGGTGGCAGTGCATCCGAGCTTCTCCAGCAATGGCTATGTGTACGTGTATTACACGAGCACCGAAACGACGATCCACAACCGGGTTAGCCGATTCACTGCCTCGGGTGACACCGCGAGCGGCGAAGAGAAACTGATTGATCTGCCCACATTGTCGAGTGCCACTAACCATAACGGTGGTGCCATTCATTTCGGCACGGATGGCAAGCTCTATGTTGGTGTCGGTGACAATGCCAACGGTGCCAATTCGAAAAATCTGAGCAGCCCGCTTGGCAAGATGTTGCGTTTCAATGACGATGGCTCGATCCCGGGTGACAACCCGTTTTGCACG
>JASFUE010000188.1:0-6581 GCA_050050435.1 Burkholderiales bacterium
CGCGTGAGTCTATCGAGGGTCATACGGATGCGCCGCTGGAAGTCAGTAACGACTGGGTGCTGTTTGCCAGACCGCGCAGCACCAACATGGCCGGTTTCGATCTCGAGCGCATGCGTCGTCTGGTGGTCGAACTCGGTGATGCGCCGCTGCCCGGTGCGGTGGCGGCCCTGGTCAGCAATCCGGCCGAGGAGCCTGCGAATACGGCGTTGCCTGCTTTTCGCGGCTACAACGCCACCTACCGTGAAAATCTCGGCACCGTGAACGCGGACGACCTGTTCTTCCCCAAGCCATTCAACGACGAGCAGGCGCGGGTTGCACAGCAACTGGAAGTGTCCGATGGTGTGGTGGTGCAAGGGCCCCCGGGCACCGGCAAGAGCCACACCATTGCCAACATCATTTGTCACTGGCTTGCCAACGGCCGTCGTGTGCTGGTGACCTCGATGCGCGACCCGGCGCTGGCGGTATTGCGTGATCAACTCCCCGAAGCAATCCGGCCGCTTGTCATATCGCTGCTGGCCTCCGAACAGGAAGGTGTGCAGGAGTTCGAGCGCTCGATCGAAAAAATTGCCAACGAAGTACAGGACCTCAACCGCGACGTGTTGAGCCAGGAAATCGTGCGCCTCGAGACCTCCATCGACGCGATGCAGGGCAAACTGGCCCGGCTCGATCGCGATCTCACGCGCTGGGCCAAGCTCAATCTGTCGCGTATCGATCTGCAGGGCCAGAGCATCGATCCGCAGGACGCGGCACGCGAAGTCACTGCAAGTCTCGGCAAGTTTGAATGGATTCCGGATGCGCTTGGTGTGGGCCCGCAATACGCACCGCAGTTCAGCCAGGACGATATCGATCGCCTGCGTCAGGCGCGTGCCGAACTGGGCGCGGACCTCGAGCACGTTGGTTGTGAACTTCCGTCGCCTTCGGACCTTCCGGATGCCATCGCAATGGTCAAGGCACATGACCAGTTGCGCCGCTTCGCCAACCTCAATGAGCAGTCTCGCCCGAATGACCTGCCATGGCCGGCCGGCGCCGATGCGCAGACTCTGATGCAGGCGCGCGAGCTGGCGCAGGCACTGCATGAGGTCAGGGAGCAGTACCTGAAGATATCAACGGGCAAGTTGCCCTGGAGCAAGGAAACAATTACCAGAATCCGCCGGCGTCAACCGCAGGAAGCCTTTGACGCCATCGACATGCTGTCCGGCGACATCGACGAGGCAGCGCAGATGCAGGCGGTTTTCCTGTCGCGCCCGGTGCAGGTTCCCGAAGCGGCGCTGGGAGATGTGGACTTTCTTCGGGCGGTCGATAATCTGTCGCACGGCAGACGCGCCTTCGCGTTGACTGCATTTGGCAAGTCAGATGCGCGCAAGCTGATACAGGCCGTGCAGGTCAACGGCTTGCCCCCGGCGAATCCGGAGGACTGGCAGCATGTCGCCGAATTCGTGTCGCTGCAACGCAAGCGGCGCGAACTGACTGCGCGCTGGAATGCGCTGGCACCCGAGGTCGGTTTCAAATCGGTGCTGTCTGTCGACGCCAGGGGCGGGTTGTCAGTGCGTGCCCAGTTCGCGCTATACGACAGTATCCGCCGGCTTGCGCACCAGCAGAAGACGCTTGCCGGCAAAGTGGCGGAAGTGTTTCCCGGTTGGTCGCGCACTGCAGAGCTGGTTGAGAACCCGGAAGCGCTGGACGCACTTGCCGAGTCACTTGCCTTTCACCTCACGCGCAGCAGTCTTAGTGAGGTGTCGGGTTTCGTCGACAACCTGAGACAGGTGCTGGATGCAGGCAGTGGCAAGGTGGTCGATGCGATGCGCTCGTTTGTTACGCATCGGCTGGGCAGGCCCGAAACAGGCGAGTCGGATCTGATTACCGGCTGGGACGAATTGCTCGATGAGCTCAAGCGCCTGCGCGCGCGCGATGAACCGCTGAAAATCATGGAAGACGTCACCCGCAGAATCTATCGTTCTGGTGGTGTCAAGCTCGCGACCATGCTCGCCGCGGCGGATGAGGCCGGCGCGCGCGACTTGCTTCCGGATACCTTCATGCGCGACTGGCGGCTGCGGAGAATGGCAACGCATATTTCGATGATCGATTCGCAGTCCGAATCGAAACGACTCAACGAAATGCGCACCGCCATCGAGCGCGATCTGGCGCGGCTTTACGAAGAACTGGTGGTGCGCCGTACCTGGTTCAAGCTCGCCGAACGTGTCACGCCGAGCGTGCGCGCGGCGCTGCAGGGTTATCTCAACGCGATCCAGCGCATCGGCAAGGGAACCGGCAAGCGCGCATTTCGTTACCGGCAGGATGCCCGCTATGCGGCAGCCGAAGCCTACGGCGCGATTCCCTGCTGGATCATGCCGCATCACCGGGTTTCGGAGTCGTTGCCCGCGCAGTTGGGCAGTTTCGACCTGGTGGTGATCGACGAGTCGTCACAATCGGACTTGTCGGCGCTGCCGATCCTGTTGCGTGCCAAAAAGATTCTCGTCGTGGGCGATGACCGGCAGGTCTCGCCACAGGCCATTGGCATGCAGGAAGAGCGCATACAGGCGTTGATGCAGCGCTATCTGGAGGAACAGGTACCGTTGTACCGTGCCCAGCTCTCGCCGGATCGTTCGTTATATGACCTGGCGCGCGTGGTCTTTGCCGAGACCAGTGTCATGCTGCGCGAACATTTTCGCTGTGTCGCGCCGATCATCGAATATGCGCGCCGCGAGTTCTACAACAACGAGATCTACCCGCTGCGCCTGCCGCGCGCCTCCGAGCGCATCGATCCGCCGTTACAGGATGTGTTCATTACCAATGGCCGGCGCGAGGGTGGTGTCAACGAGCAGGAAGCTGCCTTCATCGTAAGCGATATCGTGCGGCGAACCCGCGAGCGCGGAATCGAGCACCGCAGTATTGGCGTTGTCTCACTGCTGGGTGAGGATCAGGCACTGCATATCTGGGACCGGCTGCTCGAGCGGCTCGGACCGGACATGATCCGGCGGCACAAAATCACCTGTGGCGATGCGCGTATGTTCCAGGGGCGCGAGCGCGACATCATGTACCTGACGATGGTGGCTGCGCCCAACGATATCGGCGCACCGCTGGGGCGCGACAGTTTTGCCCAGCGGTTCAACGTGGCCGCGTCAAGGGCGCGCGACCAGATGATTCTGGTGCGGTCCGTGGATCTCGAACACCTGTCGCAAGGCGATCACCTGCGGCGCGGCCTGATCCGCCATTTCGCCCAGCCTTTTGGCGAGCAGCCGCCCCGGGTAGCAGTGGCGCGGGAGATGTGTGAATCGGACGTTGAACGTGGCGTTTACGACTGGCTCAACGCCAATGGCTACAGGGTGATGCCGCAGGTCAGGGTCGGAGCCTACAAGGTGGATATGGTGGTGGAGGGGGAAAACGACACCCGTCTGGCGATCGAGTGCGATGGAGACCGCTATGAAGGCGCCGAGCAGTGGATGCAGGCGATCCGCCGGCAGCGGGCGCTGGAACGCGTCGGGTGGGTTTTCTGGCGCTGCTTTGCGACCAGTTTCCTGTGGCGCAAGGACAGCGTGCTAGAGGACTTGCGCCAGACCTTGCATGACCATGGCATCGAGCCGACCCGTTCCGGCGGTTGGGCGCGGCGCAAGGTGACCGAAACGCGGCGCGTGCTGGCGTCGGACAGAGCCGAGGCTGCTTGAGCAGCGGCGGCGCTCGCGGTCGTTTTTTCGACATAATACGGCCATGACGCAAGCGCTGACATAGGCCGGGGAACACGATGACTCGCGCCGGGTCAGAGTGGTAGTGAGAGGTTTCAGCCAGGGAGGTAGCCAATGAACGTCGATCAACTCAAATCGGTCGCCAGGCAAATCGTTGCCCCGCAAAAAGGCGTGCTCGCCGCAGATGAAAGCAGCCCGACGATCAAGAAGCGTTTTGACGCTATCAAGGTCGAGTCAACCGAGGAGCACCGGCGCCGCTATCGCGAACTGCTGTTCACCACCGAAGGCATCGAGCAGTACATCGGCGGCGTCATCCTGTTTGACGAAACAATCCGCCAGACAAGTAGTGACGGCACGCCGTTTGCGCAACTGCTGGCCGGCCGCGGCATCGTTCCGGGCATCAAGGTCGACAAAGGTGCCAAGGCGCTGGCGCTGCACGACGGTGAACGGGTGACCGAAGGCCTGGATGGCTTGCGCGAGCGGCTGGCGGAGTATCGCCAGCTTGGTGCCGGTTTCGCAAAGTGGCGTGCGGTCATTGACATCGACGAGCACAACTTGCCGTCGGATTTCGGAATTACTGCAAATGCTCATGCGCTGGCGCGCTACGCGGCGCTGTGCCAGGAAGCGGACATCGTTCCGATTGTCGAGCCCGAGGTGTTGATGGACGGCGCGCACGACATTGCGCGCTGCGAGGTGGTCACGTCCCGGGTGCTGGAAGAAGTGTTTACCCAGCTCGATGCGCACGGCGTCGTCTTCGATGCGATGCTGCTCAAGCCGAACATGGTGATCGCCGGAAAGAAATGCCCGCGCCAGGCGGGCATCAAGGAGGTGGCCGAGGCCACCGTCCGTTGCCTGACGCGTTATGTGCCGGCAGCGGTACCCGGCATCGTGTTCCTGTCGGGCGGGCAAAGCGCCGAAGACGCGACCGGCCACCTCAACGCGATGAACGCCATGGGCCGGTATCCCTGGCAGGTGAGTTTCTCCTACGGACGGGCGCTGCAGGCTCCGGTGCTGGAAGTCTGGAAGGGGCAGGAAGCGAACTTTGCTGCAGCCCAGCAAGCGTTCCGGAAACGCTGCAAGCTCAACGGGCTGGCCCGCGACGGCGAGTACGAACGGAGCATGGAAGCCGCCTGAACGGCGGCACGGGCCCACCGCGGCAACGGCGGCTTCCACTTTTCACTGGCGGTGGCAGCACGGCGCGTCAGACGCGAAATAGTTGATGCTTTTTTTTTCTGTTTCGCATCTAATACGCGCCGTTTTTATTTGCCCACCGTGTGAGGAGGGAAGCCAGAATGGAATCCGTTAGCGTCAGACCGCAGCAGCACAAGAGCCCTTCAAACAGGCCATCGTCGCCCCGCAAGGGCAAGGCCGCCCTCTCGCGCACCCTTGGCCCGGTTTCCGATCTGGAACGCCATCTTCCCCAGGAATGGTGGCGAGACCTGTTCAACTCGCTCTATCTGAAAACGGATGGCGATGTTGTCGAGAACGACCAGAACACCGTGCGCGACATCGACCTGGTGATAAAGTCCGTCGGCATCCAGCCGGCTGACCACGTTCTCGACCTGTGCTGCGGACAGGGGCGGCATAGCCTTGAGCTGGCATCGCGTGGATTTCGCAACGTGTCTGGCGTGGACCGTTCGCGCTACCTTATCCGGCTTGCCCGCAAGCGCGCCCGTTCGCGCGGGCTCGATGTGACTTTCTCTGAAGGCGATGCTCGCCATTTCCGCATCCAGGAAAGTTCAAGGGATTGCGTCATGGTGATGGGCAATTCCTTTGGTTATTTCGAGCGCGAAAGTGATGACGCGCAAGTGCTCGAAGCAATCAAGAGAGTGCTCAAGTCGCGCGGCAAGCTGGTGCTCGACCTGGTTGACGGCGAATGGATGTCGAAAAACTTCGAGCCGCGTTCGTGGGAATGGGTCGACCAGAGTCACTTCGTCAATCGCGAACGTTCGCTTTCCACGGATGGCAAGCGCATTATCTCCAGGGAAGTCATTACCAATTCGGAGATCGGCGTGCTCGCCGACCAGTTCTACGCTGAACGTCTCTATACTTTCGATGAAATGCGCATCCTGCTTGACGGTCTCGGTTTCACCGGCGTGACGTTGCACGGCACGCTGATTTCGGATTCAACGCGCAACCAGGATCTTGGCATGATGGCGCACCGCATGTTCATCAGCGCCATCGGGCCGGAGAAAGTCGCAGCCAGGGCGCCGTCGGCTACGGATGTGACGCGCGTGACGGTGTTGATGGGTGATCCGCGCATGCCCGATACGGTGAAGATGGGTGGCCAGTTCAATCCGGAAGACATGGAGACCATCAACATCCTCAAGACCAATCTCGCAAAGTTGCCGCAATTCAAGTGCGAATACCTCGATGACCACCAGTCGTTGATTAAACGGCTGATGGCGCATCCGCCTTCGCTGGTCATGAACCTGTGCGACGAGGGCTACCGTAACGCGGCAACGAAGGAATTGCATGTGCCGGCATTGCTGGAAGTGCTCGACATCCCGTATACCGGCGCCGGGCCGGGCTGCCTTTCGCTGTGCTACAACAAGGCCAACGTGCGCGCGATTGCCCAGGCGCTGGATGTGGACGTGCCGATGGAAACGTTCTTCAATCCCGACGACCAGGCGGCCAATCTGCCATCCTATTTCCCGGCGCTGATCAAACCGAACTGCGGCGACAGTTCAATCGGTATCACGAGTCAGGCGGTAGTCAACAACGCCGAAGAGTTGATGAAATATATAGAGCACCTGCGTGAGGTCATGCCTGGTGTGCCGCTGCTCATCCAGGAATATCTGCAAGGGGCCGAGTACAGCATCGGTCTGATCGGCAACCCGGACAAGTTCGAGGTGCTACCGCCGCTTGAGGTGGACTACAGCGCTCTGCCGGGCGGGCTGC
>JASFUE010000189.1:0-6535 GCA_050050435.1 Burkholderiales bacterium
GGCAAAGCCGGCCACCGTTTCACCGACTTCGGCAACAATCACATGCTGATTGGGCGCGGGTGCTGCGAAGCGCTCCTCCCACAGCGCCTGGCGTTCGCGATAAATCTCGCGATCGAGGTAATCGTCGCGCAGCATCCCCCGATAAGCCACCCGCCAGCTCTCCGCATGAAGCAACGCGACCGCTTCGGCATCAGCCGCCACCGCCGGGCGCGTGCGCATGCGGGCTGCCCGCATTAATGTACTCATGGTACCGGCTGAACCTTGCCAGCGCGTTGCACGAATTGTCTGGCTGCCTTCATCCGCTTCACTGCCCGGTATCGGCCAAGAAAGAGTCAAAGTAAGGCTGCAACTGCGGTCGCATCGCGATCATGCGCGACTCCATTTCGCGGGTTACTTCTTCCATGTGCCGGAACACTGCACCCATCAACGGAATCGTCAGCATCTTCCAGTATTGCAAACCGGGACAGCGTTCGCTGTCGGGGCTGCACGCGATAAATGCGTATGCCTCGGGATTGCGTTTGGAAAAATGCACGTCCTCCTTCGGGATGCGGCTCAATGCCGCTTTCTGCAAGGTTTTCAACTGAGTCTGCGTCTCCTCGGTCTCGTAATCAAACCGATCGGTAAAGGTGTAGTAGAACAGAGTCGTTTCGCCGAGATACCAGTCCATGAGTCGGCGCTGTTTGATACCGCCCTCAGTCCCGAAATGATCGGCGATAACCGAAGCCTGCTCGCCATCGAAGTTCTCGGCCGTGTATCGGGTCCAGATCTGCGCAAGCCAGCCGCTGTCAACGAAGCGCGCGATCAGAACTTCGTCGCCAGCAGCCAGCATTTTCGCCTTGGCAGCTTGCCACTCGGGCCGGCCACGCCACCAATCCATACCCAGGTTCTGCTCGCGTCCCCACTGCGACAGCAATTTGTCAGCAGCACGCACGGCCTGTTGCCGCACCATCAATTCACCACCCTTGAGAATGAGTGAATTGTCATGGCTGGCAACGATGCGCTCAACCGCCTCGCGCTTGTATCGCTCGGCCTCTTCGGCCTCGGTCTCGGCGCCAGCCTGCATTGCCGGAACCAGGCAAGCCAGCAGCAAGCCAAGCGCCGACAGTCGTTTCTTGCTTATCATGTCCGTGTCACCAATTCCCGGATTCCGGCCGCAAGCCGTGTTCTTCGCCCTGCGACAGGCAACTCATTGAAATACCGTACGTGTCCAGACGCCGACAAAATGCGACAGCGCCACTACAACGAGGGCGATCGTAACGTGCTCTGCCACGGCCCGCCAAACCGGCGCCCGCTGCAAACGCGCCAGAAAATAGCTCATTGCGGTAATGATAATCAGCCCCCACGCAACCGCTGAAATCACTGCCTGATCAAGCGGCAGAAACAACAGCGGCAGTGCGAAAGAGATCGCAACCAGGAACTTGGAAATAAAAGTCGATAACGTTGCCGCCCAGATACGCGAACGGGTCGCGTCGGGGTCCGACTCTTCAGACAGGTGGATGCCCATCGCATCGGACATGGCATCGGAAATCGCAATGACGACGACCCCGCCAAACACGGCGGCAACGGACCCCGTTCCCGACTGCAACCCGACCATCAGGCCCAGCGTTGTAATCACGCCGGAGGTCGCGCCAAAGAAAAGTCCGGTACGTGCCCCCCTGTCGATCGCCATCAGTGCATTACGCCCGCATCAATATGGTGGCAAGAATGCCCTCCGGGGCACACGATCAGTCGCGCACATGCATCAGCAATAGCCATATTCTCTTGCGGATATTGTTGACACGGACACTCCATCGGTACTTGTCACTCTTGCGCACATAGGGGTAGCGAATTTTCAGGTCGTTGATTTTGTCATAAATCGACTCGATCAATTCTTCCGTTTCCTTGCCGGCCCACGAAGCCAGGTCGGTTCCCTCGAGTGATGGCAACGCGGCGATCTTCCCTTTCTTGAGCGTATTGAAGTTAAAGCCTTCCTTTGCCAGCCGCTTGTACTCGGTCACCGATATTTTCCCGATCACATCGCCAAGCTCCACCCCGTCATCGGCGACGATGTCGAGATACGTCAGATTGTCCTTGAGCTCGCCTATCAACGAGCGCGAGTCTCCCTTGGCTTTCCTCCACCATGCTGTCAGAAATTTTGTTGCCGAGCCGGCAGTTGAAAGCGACTTCAGTGCTGCCGGGATTGTGATGTCCATCTACGTCATCCTTCCGCGCAGCCGACCCCAATGACAAGGCCAGAGCCTGACCCGGAGCCGGAGCTGGCGCTGCGCACACAACCGGGCAGCCAAACTTCGCGGCATTTCCGGAGATGCTGATCAAAAACACAGTATGTATCAACTGAGTTGATTTGTCGCCCCGGAACAACCGGTTGCCGAAAATGCGAAATGGCCAAACAACATAGGGGTGTTCATTGAACAAAAACGGCAGCTTGCGATCGCCACCGCACCATGTTTGCGGGCCAGTGCCTTATAGCCCGCCGACCCAATTGACCAGCGTCCCTTACGCAAAACTCCTGAGCGCATCAAGGAATAACTCGACGTCGGCTTCGGTATGCGCTGCCGAGACCTGCAAGCGAATTTCTTCGTCCCCCTTTGGCACAACCGGGAAATTCAACCCGGTCACCAGAATGTTGTTGGCAAACAGATGCTCTACCAACGCTGACGTTTTCGCGGTATCGCGAATCATGATTGGCACAATCGGATGCTCCCCCGCAATGGTTTCGTAACCGAGATCGACGAGTCCCTGCCTGAGTTTTGCGCCAAGACCTCGCAGGTGCCCGAGAAGCGTCCGCCCCTGGGCAGCGCCAACAATCCGGACTGATTGCAAAGCGGCTGCCGCTTCGGCAGGTGTGACAGGATTGGAATAGATATAAAAGGGAACGGTTTCGCGAAGATAGGCGACCATTGGCGCATCAGCTACGACATAACCACCGTTCACGCCAAAGGCCTTGCCGAGTGTGCCGATGAGAATATCGGCGCGACCAGCGGTATGTTCCTCGGTGCCGCGCCCGGTTTCGCCAAACGCACCCACGCCGTGGGAATCATCGACTACGGTAACAATACCTTCCTCGAAATCCGCTTCATAGCGTGAGCAAATTTCGCCAATCACGTCAATCCCGGCGTGATCACCACGCATGCTGAATACCCCGTCTGTCACGACACACACGCGTTTGACCTTGCCACGGGCATTTGCGATTTCCGCTTCCAGAGCCTTCATGTCCAGATGCCGATACACCGCTTTGGCAGCAGGTTGCCCGAGCCGGATGGCATTGATGATGCAGTTGTGATTCAGTGCATCGCTGACAACCAGCGTCTCGCCTGAAATCAGTTGTGGCAGGACTCCCATCACCGTTGCGTAAGCAGCGCTCATGATCATGCCCGCTTCCCGCCCATGGAACGCTGCGAGTTCGCGTTCCAGCTCGACATGTGGTGCATAGGTTCCGCTGATAAAGCGCACTGCTCCGGGCCCGACCCCGAACAGCTCGGCACTGCGGGTTTCGGCTTCGATCAAACGGGGATGGCGGCTCAGCCCAAGATACGAGTTCGAGTTCATGCGCAAGAAGGCACGCTCGCCAAAGCCTTCGAGAAAGTAACGCTCGCCGAAATCGCCTCGCGCTGGCTGTATGCCGGCGACTACCTTCTCCGCGCCTTTGGCCACGCCTTTTTTTTGCAGGTCCGCAACGTATTGCAACAACCATGGCTGGATTTTCTCTAGCGACATCCCGGGTCAGCTCCGTAATTGCAGGTTTTTCAGCATATCGTCCACCATCGCGTCCAGATTGAATTCCGGTTGCCAATCCCATTCCTGGCGTGCCACATTGTCGTCCATATGCCTCGGCCATGATTCTGCAATTGCCTGACGGACCGGATCGATACGATAGTCGAGGACGAAATCGGGGATGCGTTTTCGAATCACAGCAGCAAGCTCTTCGGGCGCAAAACTCATTGCAGTCACGTTGTATCCGTTGCGATGTCTGAGCCGGTTTGCATCCGCATCCATGAGATCCATCGCCGCCTTGATTGCATCCGGCATATACATCATGTCCAGACGCGTTCCCTCCTTGAGAAAGCACGCATAGCGCCGCTGCTTGACTGCCGCATAAAACATATGCACCGCGTAGTCGGTGGTACCCCCGCTCGGCGCCGTCTGATATGAAATCAGCCCGGGATAGCGCACTCCGCGCGTGTCCACACCATAGCGATGATGATAATAATCGCACAGCAACTCGCCGCTGACCTTGGTTATGCCATACATCGTGTCAGGCCGCTGGATGGTGTCCTGGGGGGTATTTTCGGGCGGCGTCAACGGCCCAAAGGCGCCGATGGAACTGGGAAAGAAGATGGCGCAGCCGTGCGCACGAGCCACCTCGAGCACATTGAGCAAGCCGTTCATGTTGACCTCCCAGGCCAGTTGCGGCTTCTTCTCCGCATCAGCCGACAACAGCGAAGCAAGATGGAAAATCGTATCGACCCGGTTCTGTGCAATGACCTTCTCGAGTGCCTCCCGGTGGGTGACATCGATATAGCAGAACGGCCCCTCCTCAAGCATGCTCTTGTCCGGCTCGCGCCGATGACCGCCGGCGATAACATTCGCACCGCCATACTTTGCGCGCAGCGCGGAGGTCAGTTCAGTACCTATTTGCCCGGTCGCGCCGGTAATCAGGATCTTCTTCACCAGGTTCCACCATCGGTTTTATATGCACTGGTTTTATCCGAGCCAGCAGTGTCCGATTCACGCTTATCCGCATTGAAATCATCTATTTAACAGCCTACCTCGTCATCACATACGTGGTTTGCGCCCGATCAACGCTTGTGTCACAAGCTGGCCGGCATCAGCCGTCGATATCTTCATCGTCCAGAATTCCCCGGTAGATGCGCGCATCGTCGGCTGAAAAACAGCAGAATACGACTTCCTCGATGAATGGATGGCGGCGCAGCGCTGCTCGCACCGCCTGCACGGCGACTGGCGCTGCCAGTTCCGGCGGATAACCATACACACCGGTACTAATGCAGGGAAAAGCCACACTGCGAACCTGTTGCAGCGCCGCCACTTGCAGACTACGTCGGTAGCAGGAAGCCAGAAGCTCGACTTCGCCATGCCCGCCGCCGCGCCAGACCGGCCCGACTGTGTGCACCACAAACCTCGCCTTCAGACCATAGCCACCAGTGAGCTTCGCGTCGCCGACCTGGCAACCGCCAAGCGTGCGGCATTCTTCCAGAAGTTGCGCACCGGCAGCACGATGGATGGCGCCGTCCACACCGCCGCCGCCGAGCAACGAACGGTTGGCCGCATTGACAATGACATCAACGGCAAGCGTCGTGATGTCGGCCTGTGTGACGCTGAGCACAGCGGGCATTGTGATCTTACCTCCAGCCATGTTGCCGCCAATGACAAATGCAGTAGCGGCCTCATCTGGCAGTATCCCGTGACTGCCTGTTCCTGTGCAAACGGATCCGCAAAGAGCAATCCGTCTAAAACAGGTACTGCATTGAAACTCAATTGCAACGGTTGTAGATCTAGCCGAGTTTGCAATAAACCGGCCTTTAAACAAACCGGTGCGCGCTGTGCAACAATGCGCGCAGGAAAATGTCCGGCCACGGTCAGTATCACCACATCATGAAAACCAATAGCGCTTACGGCAAAGTCCCTCTCGATCCTGCTATCCGCTCGCGTTTCATCGACAACGGCAACGGCCTGAACATGCATGTCCTCGAAGCCGGCGAACAATCATCCGATCGCCCGTGCCTGTTATTGCTGCATGGGTTCCCGGAGCTGGCCTATAGCTGGCGTAAAGTCATGCCGGCACTGGCGTCGGCCGGCTACTACGTCATCGCGCCCGATCAGCGAGGGTTTGGCCGCACTAGCGGCTGGGACGCGAGCTTCGACGGAGATATCAGGCCATTTTGCCAACTCAACCTGGTACGCGATCTGATCGGTCTGTTATCGACGTTGGGTTACTGCTCGGTTGATGCGGTCATCGGGCACGACGCCGGATCGCTGGTGGCGGGTTGCTGCGGCCTGATCCGGCCTGACCTGTTTCGCTCGGTGGTGATGATGAGCGCGCCGTTTACCGGCGCACCGCCATTCGCGTGCGCCCGCACCGGTCAGCCCGCAGTCGACAAACAAGACATTCATGCCGATCTGGCGGCACTGGACCCGCCGCGCAAACACTATCACTGGTACTACTCGAGTCGTGAAGCCAATGACGACATGCATCACTGCCCGCAAGGTATCCACAATTTCATGCGTGCCTATTACCACCACAAAAGCGCTGATTGGGAACCAAACCAGCCGTTTGAGCTGAAGTCATGGACAGCCACCGAACTGGCAAAAATGCCGACCTATTACATCATGCGGCTGGACCGGAACATGGCCGAGACGGCAGCTGAAGAAATGCCGTCACCGTCGCAAATTGCCGCCTGCCAATGGATGCCGGAAGATGAGTTGAGCGTCTACAGCAATGAATATTCGCGCAACGGTTTTCAGGGTGGACTGCAATGGTATCGCTGCGGCACCAGCGGCCTCAACGCATCCGCAC
>JASFUE010000190.1:0-6535 GCA_050050435.1 Burkholderiales bacterium
CGTCGCAGAAAATAATGAACCGGTACGGGGCCTGGGCAACCATGTCGACTATGTCGGGAAGATCGTGCAGGTCGTGCTTTTCAACCTCGATCAACCTCAGGTTCTTGCTAGCGAACTTGTTCAGTACCGCCTTGACCAGCGACGACTTGCCGGTACCCTTGGCACCTGTCAGAAGAACATTGTTGGCGGGGGCGCCTTCAACGAACTGTCGCGTATTCTGATCGATCAATTGCTTTTGCTCGGAAATTCCCTGCAAATCGCTCAGTCGAATCTTGTGTAAATGCGTCACCGGCTGCAACAAACCGCTATTTCCCTGCCGACGCCAACGGTAAGCCGGGGAACTCTTCCAGTCAGGCGCTTCAGGTGGCCGGGGAAGGATACGCTCGACACGCTCGAGGATTGCATCCAGCTTTCGAATAACAGGTTCCCAGTCAGTCACATCTAGCTCCGGTAATCCGCGTTGATACTGACATATTCATGTGACAGGTCGCTGGTCCACACCGTCGTCTGCGCCGAACCACGGTTGAGCTTGACGCGAACCGTGATCTCCGACTGATCCATCACCGCCTGGGCATCCTCTTCCCGGTAGCCCGGCGCCCGGCCGCCACCGCTGGCAACGAGCACCTCGCCAAGATAGAGTTCCAACGCGTTGACATCGAGATCGCCAACGCCCGCGTAGCCGATGGCCGCAAGTATTCGCCCGAGGTTTGGGTCGGACGCAAAAAAAGCGGTCTTTACCAGCGGCGAATGCGCAATGGCGTAGGCGATCGCCCGGCATTCGGCCTCATCGCGCCCGCTCTCAACCCGGACCGTGATGAACTTTGAAGCGCCTTCAGCATCGCGGATCAGCATCTGCGCAAGTTCCACAGAGACTTCGGTGACAGCATCCTGCAATTTCGAGAACGCCTCGCCGCCAAGTCCCACGGTCTGCGAATATCCGGAACTTCCAGCAGCAATCAGGACGAGGCTGTCGTTGGTCGAGGTATCCCCGTCGACGGTTACACAGTTGAAACTGCGCTGGCTGGCGTAGGCGATCATGGCCTGCAATGCATCAGGTGCAACGGCAGCGTCAGTGGCGACGAAACCGAGCATCGTTGCCATGTCGGGACGGATCATGCCCGAGCCTTTTGCCATGCCAGTCACGGTCACCTTGTGTGCGCCAAATTCAATGACCCGCGATACCGCCTTTGGCACGGTGTCCGTGGTCATGATTGCTTCGGCAGCATCGAGCCACGCTGTTTCGGATAATGAACCGACGCACTGCGGTAATGCAGCAACGATGCGATCGACTGGCAGATCTTCCATGATGACACCGGTCGAGAATGGCAAAACAGCGTAGCCGTCACAATCCAGCAACGCGCCTACCGCCTGGCACACGCGAGTTGCGCGCGTCAAACCATCCTGACCAGTCCCCGCATTGGCACAACCGGTGTTGACCACGAGTGCGCGCGGCATCGTACGCGCCAGGTGTTTCTTTGCAATCATCACCGGGGCGGCTAGAAATCGATTGCGGGTGAAGACACCAGCCACCGTTGCATTCTGCGGCAACGAAATCACCAGCAAATCCTTGCGCCCGGCTTTTCTAACCCCGGCACTGGTCACGCCCAGACGTACGCCCGCGATCGGGCGTAACGATTCTGCTTGGGGCGCTGTCAGATTGACCGGCATCGTCGAACGGAACTGCGCTCAGCTCAATCGACCATGGCAATGCTTGTACTTCTTGCCCGAGCCACAGGGACAGGGATCATTACGGCCGATCTTCTCGCCGGGACGAACAAAAGGTTTTGCCTTTTCGGTTTCGTTGGCGTTGGCCTGGTCGTTGCGGAGCGCGTCGTCATACTCGGCATGCTGGTAACGTACATTGGTCATTCCCGTGCGCTCCTCGGCAGCTTCGTCGGCATCCTCTGCATTGCGAATGCGCACCGTCATCAAAACACGTGTCACGTCGTTGCGAATCTCTTCGAGCATCAGCGAAAACAGCTCGAAGGCTTCGCGTTTGTATTCCTGTTTCGGGTTCTTCTGCGCATAGCCCCGCAGGTGTATCCCCTGGCGCAACTGGTCCAGTGACGACAAGTGCTCACGCCAGTGACTATCCAGGCTTTGCAGCATGATCGCGCGCTCGTAATGGCGCATCGTCTCTTCGGGTACGTCCTTGACTTTCTCGTCATAATGCAGGTGCGCCGCTTCGACGACGCGGTGACGCAACAGGCTCTCGTCCAGTTGCTTGTCCTGCTCCAGCCACTCGGTCAGTTTCAGATCGAGCGAAAACTCCGATGCAAGCACCTTCTCCAGCCCCGGGATGTCCCATTGTTCTTCAACACTTTCAGCCGGGACATATTCTTCGATGATGGCCTCGATCGCGCCTTCGCGCATAGAGCGCAGGGTCTCGGTGACATCCGAAGACTCGAGCAATTCGTTACGCTGGTGGTATATGACCTTGCGTTGATCATTGGCGACGTCGTCATACTCGAGCAACTGTTTGCGGATATCGAAGTTGCGCGCTTCAACTTTTCTCTGCGCGTTCTCGATTGCCCTTGTGACCCACGGATGCTCGATCGCCTCGCCCTCGGGCAGTTTCAAGCGATCCATGATCGCGGCCACCCTGTCAGAGGCAAAAATACGCAACAGTGGATCTTCAAGCGACAGATAAAAGCGCGTTGACCCCGGATCACCCTGTCGTCCCGCACGGCCACGCAACTGATTGTCGACCCGCCTCGATTCGTGCCGTTCGGTACCTACGATGTGCAGACCACCCACTTCAACAACCTTGTTATGCAGATGTTGCCATTGCTCGCGCAACTCCAGTTCACGGGCGTCCTTTTGTTCATCCGCGAGTTTTTCGTCAGCGCGCATGGTTTCGATTTCCGGCTCGGGATTCCCGCCAAGGACAATGTCGGTTCCGCGCCCCGCCATATTGGTGGCGATGGTGATCATCTTCGGGCGTCCTGCCTGCGCTACGATCTGCGCTTCACTGGCATGTTGCTTGGCGTTGAGAACCTGATGCGGCAGTTTCGCCTTGCCGAGCATCTGGGCAATCAGTTCGGAGTTTTCAATAGACGTCGTACCTACCAACACCGGCTGCTCGCGCTCGTAACAATCCTTGATGTCCTCGATAACGGCGCCGTAGCGTTCCCTGCTCGTCTTGAAGACCTGGTCCATGCGGTCTTCACGGATCATCTTGCGATGTGTCGGGATGATCACGGTCTCAAGATTGTAGATTTGCTGGAACTCGTAGGCTTCGGTGTCGGCAGTACCGGTCATCCCGGCAAGCTTGCTGTAAATCCGGAAATAGTTCTGGAAGGTGATGGACGCCAGCGTCTGGTTTTCGCGCTGGATCGTGACTCCTTCCTTGGCTTCGACCGCCTGATGCAGACCATCCGACCAACGACGCCCGGCCATTAACCGGCCGGTAAATTCGTCGACGATCACGATTTCCCCGTTCTGCGAAACATAATGCTGATCGCGGAAATACAGGTTATGGGCGCGCAACGCCGCATACAGGTGATGCATCAGGCCGATGTTAGTCGCGTCATACAGGCTACCGTTCTCGGGGAGCAATCCTGCCTTAACGAGCAACTGCTCGGCGTGCTCGTGACCATCCTCGGTGAGCAGAACCTGATGCGCTTTTTCGTCGACGATGTAATCACCGGGCTCGTTCTCGCTCGGACAACGGATCAGCTGCGGAGCAACTTCATTCATCCGGTAGTACAGGTCGGTACTGTCGTCAGCCTGACCGGAAATGATCAGCGGCGTACGCGCTTCGTCGATGAGAATCGAGTCGACTTCGTCAACAATCGCGAATGCATGCTCACGCTGCACCTTCTCATCCAGCTGGAAGACCATGTTGTCGCGCAGATAATCAAACCCGAACTCGTTGTTGGTGCCGTAGGTGATGTCGGCGGCGTAGGCTTGCTGCTTGGCGGCGTGCTCCATCTGCGACAGGTTCACTCCGACCTTCATTCCCAGGAATGTGTAGATCCGCCCCATCCACTCCGCGTCGCGTCGGGCCAGGTAATCATTCACCGTGACTACGTGAACGCCCTTGCCGGTAAGCGCGTTCAGATAAGCAGGCAAGGTGGCAACCAGAGTCTTGCCCTCGCCGGTACGCATCTCCGCGATCTTGCCGTTATGCAAGGCGATGCCGCCCAGTAGCTGAACGTCGAAATGGCGCATGCCCAGTGATCGCCGGCTTGCCTCCCGGACCACAGCAAAGGCTTCCGGCAGCAAGCTGTCAAGACTCTCACCGTCGCGCAAGCGTTGGCGGAATTCGTCTGTTTTCGCGCTGAGTTCGGCGTCGCTCAACGCCTCGGTGGAAGGTTCCAGTCCATTAATGGCGCGCACATGGTGCGAGTAGCTACGCAATAGACGGTCATTGCGGCTGCCAAAAACCTTTTTCAGAATATTGGGAATCATGTACCGCGATCTGCAGTTATCACCGTATTGAATAAGCGCGGAAGTCTAACACGTTGACCACCCTCAGACCGCCAGGCAAGGGCATCCTGACCGCTGCAAACGCCGGCCGGAATCCTCAGTTGGCGAGCTGCTCCTCGAGGTCGGCTGCCCGCAGCCAGCGCAGGTATGCGCGGTAGGCGCTGCCATCGTGCTCAGGGCCCGGGGGCAGGAGCATTCCTTCGGAGAACAAAGGCGGCTTTTGCGACAGGTCATACAGCAGATACAGGGCCCGGCGCCGGCGATCGATCGCCGGCAAATGCTCGCCGGTAAAACGCACCGGGCGAAAGTCCACCCGCCGCAACCATCCGTCCTCATCCAGCGTGATGTCGAGGATGATCGAGACTGCCGCCGCCCGCTTTGTCGAAAAAGCCTGATAGCCAACGAAGTTACCCAGGGAATAGACGATCAGCTTCTTGCCATAGCATTCCACGCCGCGCACGACATGGGGGCCATGGCCCAGTACCAGATCCGCGCCTGATCTGACCGCCGTGCGGGCAAACTCGACCACGTTGCCCCTGTTTTCCCCAAGGTATTTTTCCTGTGCATCGTAGACCCGAAGGGCATCCGAGCCTTCGGCACCACCGTGAAAGGTCACGATTACGAGGCGGGCATTTCGTTTTGCTTCGCCAACCAGGCGTGCGAGCCGGCCAAGGTCGTGGATCGAATTGTGCATTCCAAGGTAGCTGAATCCGATCCAGGCTATTCGCACGCCCCTGATTTCCTGGTAAACGATTTCGTTCTTCAGACCGACGGCCAGCATCCCGTGTGAGCGAATAGCGTTCACGGTGTCGTCCAGGCCGACCTGCCCGAAATCCGAACTATGATTATTGGCCAGGTTGATGACGTTGAACCCGGCCGCGCGCAGGATCCCGGCAAAGCGCGGCGGCATGCGGAAGGCGAATTGCGTTCCGCGCGTCGGATCCTTGGTGGTGTCTTCGGAATCCGTCAGCGTTCCTTCGAGATTTCCGAATACGATGTCAGCCCCGGAGAGCGCGTCACCCACGCCCGCGAAAAACCGATTCTCCACGTCAGGTGGAATACGGTCCTCGGGCCACGTGGTACCAAGCACCATGTCGCCGACTGCCCTGATGGTGAAGGTTTCCCGCAAGTCCGGGAAAGTGGGGCTGGCGCCACACTCCATTGCGTATCCGGGTGTACCGATGGTCAGGCCGACAAGGATCGAAAGCAGGGAAAACGATCGTACCAACAAGCGAATATTACCGGGGAGGCGCGTTCAGTTCAGGTGATGTGACCGGCTCAGTGCTCGCACGCCAGCATGCGACACAAAAACGCAGGTGCCGTTATCTGATGACGTAACCGCGCGGAAGGGCTGGTCGCTTCTAACGCGACACGAGACGGGGCGAACCCGAATTTTTCTGCAGGTATTTGGCAGGGTTGACCGCCGCGCCGCGCACGCGAACTTCGAAGTGCAGGTGCGGCCCGGTCGAGCGCCCCGTACTGCCGACTTCGGCAACTTTCTGGCCAATCACGACGACGTCCCCTACTTTGACGTCCAGGTGCGATGCGTGAGCATACCGCGTCACCAGGCCGTTACCGTGATCGATCTCGACCAGGTTGCCATATTGCGGATGCCGGCCGGAATAGACCACGACACCAGCACCAGCAGCACGTATTGCCCGCCCCCTCGGTGACATGAAATCGATGCCCTCATGAAAGGTCCTGAGTCCGGTAAAAGGGTCGATACGCCAACCGAAATTGGACGAATACCAGTTGGTTTCGACCGGGAACGAGGTCGGGACGAACTGCTGTTTCGCGTAACCGAGGAACAGCCTTGACTCGAGGGCACCAAGCTTGTCGGATCGGTCATCGAGGTCGCCGGCCAGTGCGTCGAGCTGGTCGGTCAATTCAGCATAGGAAAGCGGCTTGGCTTCAAGGCTGGGTGAAGGTCCACCACGAGCTGGGGTCTGCTCGAACATGAATTCTTTGGGATCCAGGCCGGCCAGCTTGCTCAAGCGCTCTCCCAGCGTATCCAGACGCGAAAGCTTGGCCTGCATTTCTCCCACACGTGCCGCCATCGTATTGAGGCTCTCGCGCAGGTAGGACTGGGTTCGTTTCGTCTGTT
>JASFUE010000191.1:0-6504 GCA_050050435.1 Burkholderiales bacterium
ACAGTGGCCAGTAGCGTTTTGATTAGCCATGCCCGACAGACTGTGAGGATTGGCCTCTGCTCGTTCAACGAAGGACGGTCATGACGCGAACGGAATCCACGACACGATAGCGGATTCGTCCACAGCGTCCTTCGCAGTATCGCCTACAAACGCCCTGACCACATCATGTGCTCAGGGCGTTTTCCTTGAAGCGTCATCACTTTCTTGCATGTATGCAGAGTCTACGAAGAACAAGCCGGGGCCGAAGCGGTCGCGGTACTTTGAGCTTTGCGCTATCTGTAAGGTGAGTTCGGCAACGGATACATCAACCCTGCCGAACCAAATCCGCCGTCAACATTGAGCGAGTGACCATTGACGTAGTCGCTCTCGCTCGATGCCAGAAACACGGCGGCATTGGCGATTTCTTCCGGCGTGCCATACCTTCTCTGTGGCACAAGAAATTCGTAAGCTTCCACCGTGGCAGGATCGTGCATGGCGCGGCCGACGTCAGTCATGATCGGGCCGGGCACGATGTCATTGACATTGACCCCCTGCTCCGCCAATTCCACTGCCATGACCTTGGTGAGCAATTCAAGCCCGGCTTTGGCCGCGCCATACGGTGCGCGTCCGATGCCGCCGCGCTGCCCCGACAGGGAACAAATGTTGATGATCTTGCCGTAGCCCTGTTTGACCATCTCCCGCCCCGCTGCCTGTGAACACAGAAAAGCGCCGGTAAGGTTGATGCGAATGACCCGCTCCCATTCTTCCAGCGTGCAGTCCAGAGCGCGTTTGTTCGCCCCGATACCGGCGTTGTTGACGAGAATATCGACCCGGTCAAATTCGCCCAGGCAATAGTCGACGAGTTGCTGGCCGCCGGTTGCTTCGGCGACGTCAATACGAATCGAGCGGACTTCGTCCCCGCCCTTACCCAACTCAGCTGCGGTCTGTCGCGCGAGTTCGCCATTAATGTCGCCAATGACCAAGCGCGCACCTTCGGCTACGAATGCCGTCGCGATCGCCTTGCCAATGCCTTGCGCGGCGCCGGTGATAATCGCCACCCGGTCCTTGAGGCGCATCTGCATTCCCCTCTTGTTGCTTCGTTTGTTATTTGCGGATTTCGACCCTCGATCCCATCACAGATCGGTCACTGCACCCTTTGACGCATCCGCAACCAGCTTTGCATACTTGGCCAGAACACCGGTCGTGTAACGCGGCGGCAGCGGTCTCCATTCGGTCAACCGGTCGCGGATCTGCTGTTCACTCAGGTCCACATCGAGTTTGCGGTTCTCCACGTCGATAATAATCGTGTCGCCGTCGCGCAAGGCTGCGATCGGTCCGAACTCGGCCGCTTCGGGCACGATGTGGCCGATGACGAAACCGCGCGACGCACCGGAGAAGCGGCCATCGGTCATCAACGCCACCGTCTCGCCCAGTCCCGAGCCCTGCAAGGCGCCAGTGACCAGTTGCATCTCGCGCATGCCGGGCCCGCCTTTCGGACCTTCGTTGCGTAACACCATCACGTCGTTGAGCTGAATGCGCCCTTCCTTGATTGCCAGGTATGCATCTTCCTCGCGCTCGAACACGCGTGCCGGACCGCGGTGCAGTTTCTTCGTCTGCCCGGAGATCTTGATCACGCTGCCACCCGGTGCCAGGTTGCCGCGCAGAATGGCGAGCCCGCCTTCCTTTTTCAGCGGCTGCGACAACGGTTTGATCACGTCCTGACCGGAAGGCTCCGAGGCCAACCCGATGTCCTCCGCGATGGTGCGCCCGGTCACCGTTTTTTCATCCGCGTGCAACAGACCGGCTTCGATCAACCGTTTGCCCACCACCGGCATGCCGCCCGCCTCGTACATCTCCGGCGCTGTATACGTGCCCCACGGACGCATGTCAGCCAGCACCGGCGTCTTGCGCGAAATGCGATCGAACGCTTCCAGTTCCAGCGGCACCCCGAAATCGTGCGCCGTCGCCATCAGGTGCAACACCGAGTTGGTCGAACCGCCCGTAGCCATGACACCGGTGATCGCATTCTCGAAACTGCGTTGCGTCACCACCGAGCGTGGCGTAACCCCCTTGCGCACGAGGTCCATGACCAGCTTGCCGCACTCGAACGCGACCTGGACTTTTTGCGGATCCATCGCCGGCACATCGTTCCACCCCATCGGCGAAATGCCGAGCATCTCGTAGGCTGTGGCCATGGTGTTGGCGGTGAACTGGCCACCGCAGGCACCGGCACCCGGGCAGGCGTGATCTTCGACGTCCTTGAATTCTTCGGCACTGATCTTCCCGGCGTTGAAGGCACCCAGCGCCTCATAGGCATCCTGCACCGTGAGCTTTCGCTCGCCAAAGACCTTGTTCGGCAGCGCGCACTTGCCCGAGCTGATCGACCCACCGTACAAGGTCACACCGGGAATATCCAGACGCCCCAGCACCATTGCCATCGCCGGAATTGTCTTGTCGCAACCGGAGATGGTGACGATGCCATCGAACATATGCCCGCGCGCCACCAGTTCCACCGAGTCGGCAATGAGTTCGCGACTGACCAGCGACGTTTTCATGCCTTCGGTACCGGTCGTGATGGCATCGTTTATCGCTATTGTGTTGACTTCGATCGGCGTGCCACCGGCTGCCCGGATCCCCGCCATCACCTGCTGGGCCAGTTGCCTGTGGTTCCAGTTGCACGGCATGGTGCCGATCCAGCAATGGGCAACGCCAATCTGTGGCCGCGCCAGATCCTCGTCACTGAAACCGACTGCCTTCATCATCGAACGCGCGACAGCGCGATCGCTTCCTTCCAGCAAAACCCGGCTTTTGTGTCTTGGATCTACGGCCACGTGCGTCTTCCTTCTATTGGCTACCGCGTCTGTTTATTGCGGCGTAATGGGTTGTTAATGCGTTACGGCTTCCACCGCCACCAGGCTGGTAAGTTTAGCCCGCACCTTGTCACCAACGGACAAGCCAAGCTCCTGCGCTGCCGCATTGACGTGCGAGAGCACACCGTTTTCCCACATGTCCAGCGAATCACCGATACGGCCGCTGGTATGGGCAACGGTTGCAGCCGGCACGCCTTTGTCCTGCAGCATTTGCAGAGCAGAAATACCGGCATCGTCTTTCCCGCCACCGGCGTCGTTGAACACGACCAGGCGCAGCGGCACTTCCAGCGCAAACTCTCCGGAACTGCTGCCTCCGTGTGACGCACAGACGACAACCGCACCTTTATCGTCGCCATTGACCTTGGTGATGGAATCCATCAGGACAACCTTGCCACCCTTGCCTTCTTCAATCGTCTTCTTGAGCATCTTCAATCTCCTTTACATGTTGCGGCTCACGCCGCAGCGATTCGAAATCAACAAAAATCCGTGTCTGACTGGTGCACTCCGGCTGACTTGACCGGTCGAAACCGTCCGGCCCGCGCAAACCAGGAGTGACCTCAGGACGTAATCGCCTGAATGTTCTTGGCGATCTCTTCGCGGTCGAACACCTTCTTCCAGTCGGGCGCAAAGATCTTTTTCTTTGCTGCATCCACCGCCTTGTTGGCGGCGTCAGACATGCGCACGCCGGGGAGCTGGTCGAACAGGATCGCCAGTTCGACGTTGAGATGGCCGAGGATGAAATCCTTGGCTGCCTGCTCCGGTACGCCCCTGGCAATGGCTTCGTCGGTTGCTTCGCGAATCACCGTCAGACAGGTTGCGCAGACCGTTTCGGAAAGCGCCGGCTCGAGCATCGCCATTTGATCGACCGTTGCGCGATGCGCGCGCATCACCGGTGCATACATGCGCTTGGCAACGTCTTCGGCCACGGCAAAGTTCTTGTCGTCACCGCGCAGCAGTGCGGACACAATCGCCTGTTTTGCCTTTACACCACCAAAGTGATCGCGCTTGGCTTCGAGGTCGGTTTCGTCGTTGAAAATCGGCGGATGACACGGATGCGAAACAAAGATCGTCAGGTCCTCGCGGTCCGGCAAGTGCCCGGCAAACGGTGCCGCGGCGTCCAGCGCAATCAGGGTGGCGCCCTTCTTGAACTTGTCGACCAGTTGATGGGTAACCTTCTGGATCATGTTGTCGGGGATGGTCAGGACCACGAAGTCAGCATCCTTCAACGCCTCATCCGCGTCGACACAGGTAATCTTCAGCTCCTTGAGCCGCTCACGCCCGGCTTCACTGACCTCCACGTGTTTGACGTCATAGGGTGAGTCCTTCAGGTTGGCGGACACCCGGTAACCCATTTTTCCGCCTGCTCCGATAATCGCTACTTTTGTCATGTGTTGTCTCCGCTATTAAAAAATGTTCCGCACGCCCGGCTTGTGACCGGATACGGTTTCAAAACACTTTGGTAAAGCCTCTCATTGCCCTCGTACCATTCCAAAATAATCTGCCTTGCCCATCTGTCCACCCTTGAGCGCGATCTCCAGACCATCGAACTCGGGGTCTTCTGAATAACCTCGACACAGCGGCGCTCCCGGCGTGAGTTCGGCCATCATCTCAAGGCCGTAGAGACGCAGTTCCTGGGTGGCGTAACTCGAACTGTCGCCACCGGCAATGACCGCCCGGCGCAAGCCGGTCCGTTGCAGCAATTCGCGCGTCATGCGTCCCATGGCACTACCCAGTACCCGCGCGGTATTGCCGCCAGCCTGTTTGGCCAATAATTCGCGCGTGGCCTTGATGCTCGGATCGTCCGGACCCGCCGCCGTATACAGCAACACGCTGTTGCCGTTGGCCAGCGACTTCAGGCCCTGTTCAACCAGTTGCTGCTGCGCCTTGTCGGCAGTTTGCGCCTCGAAAAATTCTGCGGTCGGGATGCGGATGCAATCGAACCCGTTCTTTCCAGCCCATTCGATTTGCGCCGCAGTCATCGGTGATGCACTGCCGGAAGCAACCACGAGCTGTTTCACCGGCTTGAGTGGCGGAAATGCAGCCGGCTTCTGGTCGATGACACCACTTGCACGCCAGTGTGCAGCCAGTGCGTATTCCACACCGGAAGATCCGATCACGAAATGCGGCGCACGCTGCCCGTGTTGCCAGATCAAGCGCCCGACCGTGTTCAGATGCTCATCAGTTAGCGCGTCGTACAACAGCATGCCGGGCTCTTCGTGCAGCCTGGCGTGCTCGCGTGCATCGACCTGGCCGTCATCACCGGCGAGGTCGGTCACGCTCATCAAGCTGATGCTCGTCCTGGTCTGATGCGACAAGTGCACGCGCAGATCGGATTCATGCATCGGCGTTGACGGATGCCGCGACATGGTCGGGTGACGGTCGAGCCGGTAGATCTCCTCGCCGGCAGCGGCGAAGTGATTGCCGAACACCGTATAACGGCGCAATGGCGGCGCACCGGCAAGTATGGAAATCACCTGCCCCGGCACCAGCGCGCGATGCGCCATGTCAGCGATGTGCCCGATGCTGCCAATCTCGGGTGCGGAGTCAAACGTCGAGCACACCTTGTAATGCGCGACCGGCGCGCCGATTTTCCACAGCTCGCGCAGCACCGGCTCGACCTCGGCGTCCATTTCAGCCGGCGACATGGCGCGGCTGGTACCGGCAACACCGACACAGCGCAGATCGGAGAATTTTTCTTTCAGCAGCTTGGCCGACGGAAGCGACAGGAACAGCACCGTACGCAGGCCGGATTTTGCCAGCGCTTCCATGGCATCGGTGGAACCGGTGAAGTCATCGCCGTAGAACGCCAGCAGCAGTTTCGGATCGGTTGCCATCAACCACGCCCTCCAAATTTGCCGATCGCTTCACGCAGTTCTTCATGCGTTTCGGCGTACTTGTTCAAATCCACACCAGCCAGTGCCGCTTCCCAGCCCTGCTGCATGCTACGCACGCCTGCCGCGGTCCCACCGGGGTGGGCAAGGATGCCGCCGCCGGCAAGGTGAATTACGTCCATCGTTTTGGTCGCCTTGTAGATGTCGATGGCCGAACCCGCCCACTGCGCCGAGGAAATAGCCGGCATCACGCGATAGTCGCCAAACATCGGCGTCAGGCAATCAATGATCGATTGACCGACTTCTGCATTGGTCTCGTAGAACTTGCTGTTGAACCCGCCCACGTGCAGGTGATCCACTCCTGCCGTACGGCACAACTTCTGGTATGCGCTGAAGCCGATACCCAGCAACGGATGACGGGAAATGGCGCCGAACCAGGCACGGTGGCCATGAATCGGCAGTTCGCAACGGCGGCGCAGATAGTCCAGCGCCCCGAAACCGACGGCGTTGATGTTGACCATGACGCAGGTGCCGCCGCTTTTCTTCACCAGGTCGTGACTGCGCAGCATGTGATCGAGGTCACCGGTGATATTGAAGGCGTACATCGCCTTCTTGCCGGTGCTATCCGCCACTTTTTCGATTTCCGGCATGACCGCGGCGACACGCTCGGAGAACGGCGCATACGTCGGGTCGGCCTGCAACTCGTCGTCCTTGATGAAATCCAGCCCCGCCGTTGCGAGATCGCGCACCAGTTTCGCCAACGCGTCGGTTGCCAGTCCGATACTGGGTTTGATGATGGTGCCGATCAGCGGACGTCCGTCGAC
>JASFUE010000192.1:0-6426 GCA_050050435.1 Burkholderiales bacterium
TAACCGTATTCGCGTCATCTTTGCGGGAGTGTTGCTCCTCGGCATCGTCTTGTCTGTGTTCGTCTACATGAACGGGCGCGCCGTTCAAAATGTGTCCGAGCCATTGTTGCGTCAGCAGTTGCCGGCGCTGCAGATGATCTCGAACCTGCAACTAATGGTGGCGGCACAGGAACCGATTCTCTATCAGTACTACTCCACGGTCGATCGCACAGAATTCCGCAGACGCTACCAGCTCAACGATGATGAAATTCGTCGCACGCTGGAAAGATTGTCCGACGGGATGGTTGCGCCGTCGCGGCTCGAATTCGTCCGGCAATACTGCAGCAAGATAAACCAGCTTGCCGAAGAACTCGACAATACGCTCAAGGTGTACGGTGACAAGCGGGTGGACTGGGACCGTGCCCGGCATGTCCTCGAGCAAGTGTCCGCGGCCGGGCGTCAGGTGAACAGGGAACTCGAGACCTATGCCGGCCAGATTCGTAATGCAGTCAGGGCCGGAAGCACCGAGACGCGCCAACGATTCAATCGGGTTATTACCGCTGTTCTCACATTCAGTTTCGTGCTGGGCGTTCTTTCCGCATTGATGGCGTTCATGACTTCGGCCTATATGTCGAACGAGGCAGAGCGGCAAAAACTGGCCATGTTCGTGGAAGAAAACCCCAGCCCGGTACTGAGCATTTCAACCTCCGGTGAGGTGAAATATGCCAATCCAAGTGCATCACGTATGCATGCGGCGTTGAGCCTGGGCAATGCGTCACTATCCGGGTTGTTGCCAGCCAACGTGAAGGACAGGCTCCAGAAGTTGCGCAAGGGCGACGGGCTGTCCGAGCGTTTCGAATACGCGATCAGCGGACGCATGCTCGATTGTTCGCTGGTCTATCTTCCGGAGCACCGCGTTTATCACTGTTATCTGGCCGACGTGACCGATCGCAAGAAAGCGGAAGCGGGACTGCGTGAGCAGGCCATGCATGATTCGGTGACAGGGCTGCCGAACCGGCGTTTCCTTGCTGAAGAGGTAGAGACGCTGAATGAGAGGGACCGGTATGCGCTGATGTTGATTAACTTCGATCGTTTTCACAAGTTCCTGGGCAATGTTGGCCCCGAAGTCGTCGACGAAACCTTGCGTACGGTGGCCGACCGGTTGAGCGCGATTTTTCCACCACTGCGTTCTCGGCCACAGCTTTACCGTTACGAAGGAGACAGTTTCGTATTGCTGGTTCCGGTCAACAGGCAGGACGACGATGGCATGAAGCTGGCGCAACAGGCATTGTCGGTGTTGCGCGAAGCCTTTGAAGTAGGTGGGCGCCAGATGTTTTTGTCCGCGAGCATCGGGATCAGTCATTTCCCGCGCGATGGAATGCAGGCGCCGGAGCTCGTTCACAATGCCGGTACTGCACTGCATGCGGTCAAGCAATCCGGCGGTGGCACATGGCGCGTCTATGACGCAAACATGAGTTCGAGTGCGAAAGAACGCATGGCCACCGAAAGCGACTTGCGCCTGGCAGTTGAGAAAAGACAGTTGTTCCTGGAGTTTCAGCCTCAGGCTGATTTGGCCAGCGGGCGGATACTGGCCAGTGAGGCGCTGGTGCGCTGGAGCCGCTTCGGTTACGGCCTGGTGCCGCCGGACAAGTTCATCCCGATTGCGGAGGAGACCGGTCTGATCACCGCCCTGGGAGACTGGGTTCTCGAGCAAGCCTGCCATTGTGCCGTTCGCTGGCAGCGTGAGAAATGCGAGGACGTCGGAGTTGCGGTGAATATTTCCGCGCTGCAATTTCAGGCGCCAGGACTGGTCGACCGGGTTCGTGATGTGTTGCGCGAGACCGGTCTGGCTCCGTCGCTGCTCGAGTTGGAGATTACCGAAGGCTCCGCAATGGATGATGTGGAACGCACGGTTCTTGTACTCGACCAGCTCAAACGGCTGGGTGTCAAACTCGCCATCGATGATTTCGGAACGGGCTTTTCATCGATGAACTATCTGTCACGCTTTCCGATCGACCGGTTGAAAATCGATCAGTCTTTTATCAGGGACATGGTGCGTGATGACGCGGCCACCGAAATTGTCGCGGCGGTGATTTCGCTCGGACAGAAACTCAGGTTGAAGGTGATCGCCGAGGGAGTGGAAACGCAGTCGCAACTGGACAAGTTGCGCGAACTCGGATGCGACGAGATACAGGGTTATTTGCTGAGCAAGCCGATCAGGGAGGTCGATCTGATCGCCTTGCTGCAGTATTCGAGAGCGGAGCGCGGTACCGGCGAGGCGGGTTTCTTCGGGCAGAGCCCTGGGTTTTCTTCAGCCGTCTAGGGTTTGTCTGCAGCCATCTTTGCTTCAGTGAAAATTGCGCGAGTGCGTTATCAAATCGCCAAGCAGGTGCGAGTAGTCGATGAGTTTGCCCGCGATCAGATGAATGACATCGCCTTCGCGCTCGATATGCCCGTGCACCGCCATCAGTTGCGAACCGAGTAGCGCGCGCCGCTGTGCCGCAGCCGAGCGCCCCCAGACCACCACATTGATAAATCCGGTTTCGTCCTCCAGCGTGACGAATACCACGCCGCTGGCTGTGCCTGGCCGTTGACGGCAGGTGACAATGCCGGCGGCGCGTGCCAGGGTGCCGTGCGGGATATGGCGGATTTGCTCCGCACTGAGCATGCGCTGCTTGCGCAATTGCGGGCGCAGCAGCGCGAGCGGGTGGCGCCCGAGCGTCAGCCCGAGGCTGGCGTAATCGGCCACGATGTCTTCGCCTTCGGTCGGGAGCGGCAGATCAACCGGATTTTCATGAACAGGTGCATTGGCCAGCAAGGGTGGTGCGGCTTCAATCCCGGCGACCGTCCACGCCGCTTTGTGGCGATGCCCCACGGCGGTTGCGAGTGCGCCGGCGGCAGCAAGGCACCCCATGTCGCGGCGTGACAGCCTGGCCGCGCGCATCAATGTTTCGACTGACTGACCGTGCAATTGCCGGCGCGCCTCGATCAGTCGTTGTGTACCGGCTTGCGACAGGCCTTTTACCATGGTGAAACCAAGACGCAGTGCGGGCCGGTGTTGCTGATGCCCGGGTTCGAGCGTGCAGATATCCGCGCTTTTCAGAATGTCGACCGGACGGACTTCAACGCCGTGGCGTTGCGCATCCTGCAGCAGTTGCGAGGGCGCATAAAAACCCATTGGCTGGCTGTTGAGCAGGGCGCAGGTGAACGCTGCCGGGTAGTGGTGTTTCAGCCACGATGACACGTACACCAGCAATGCAAAGCTGGCTGAATGCGATTCCGGGAAACCGTATTCGCCAAAGCCGAGAATCTGTTGAAAAATCTGTTTGGCGAAAGCTTCGCTGTAGCCGCGCTGGCGCATACCGAGAGTCAGTTTTTCCTCGAACGGTTGTAGTCCGCCGCGGCGCCGCCAAGCGGCCATCGAGCGGCGTAGGTGGTCGGCTTCGCCGGGCGAAAATCCGGCGGCGACCACCGCCAGTTGCATCACCTGCTCCTGAAAAATCGGCACGCCCAGCGTGCGTTGCAATACTTTGCGTACTTCTTCGGAAGGATAGCTGACCGGATCGATGCCCTGGCGGCGGCGCAGGTAGGGGTGCACCATGCCGCCCTGTATCGGACCGGGACGTACGATGGCAACCTCGATCACCAGATCGTAGAAGCATTTCGGCCGCAGTCGCGGCAGCATCGACATCTGTGCCCGCGATTCGATCTGGAATACACCGATGGTGTCAGCACGCCCGATCATTTCGTAGACAGCCGGATCTTCCGCCGGCACGTCGGCCATCGTAAACGGCTTGTTGCGTATGTCGCTCACCAGCGCCAGCGCCCGGCGTATCGCCGAGAGCATGCCCAGCGCAAGCACATCGACTTTCAGCAAACCCAGGGCATCGAGATCATCCTTGTCCCACTGGATGACGGAACGGTTTTCCATCGCTGCGTTTTCCACCGGAACCAGCCGTGACAACAAGCCGCGGGCGATGACGAAACCACCGACGTGCTGCGACAAGTGGCGCGGAAAACCGCTCAATATCTCGGTGAGCGAAATCAGTCTTTGTATCACCGGCGAGGCGAGGTCGAATCCGGCTTCGCGCAGGCGCTCGGCGCGTTTTGACTTGTGATCCCACCAGGCGAAGTTCTTCGAAATGCGGTTGACCTGCTCGAGATTCAGGCCGAGTGCCTTGCCAACGTCGCGAAAAGCGCTCTTGGCACGATAGGTAATGACGGTTGCGGCAAGTGCTGCGCGATCGCGGCCGTATTTTTCATAGATGTACTGGATGACTTCTTCGCGCCGCTCGTGCTCGAAGTCCACATCGATGTCCGGAGGTTCGTTTCGTTCTTTTGAAATGAAGCGCTCGAACAGCATTTCCATGCGGCTCGGATCGACTTCGGTAACGCTCAGCGCATAACATACTGCGGAGTTGGCGGCGCTGCCGCGCCCCTGGCACAGGATGTTGCGGCTGCGCGCGAATTTGACGATGTCGTGCACTGTCAGAAAATACGGTTCGTAGTGCAACTCCCCGATCAGGGCCAGTTCGTGTTCGACGAGATCGCGCACTTTGCGCGTAACACCGGATGGAAAACGCCACGCCAGTCCGGCTTCGGTCAGCTGGCGCAGATGCTGTGACGCGCTCAGACCGCAGGGAACGATCTCTTCCGGATATTCGTAGCGCAGGCTGTCGAGCGAGAAGTCGCAACGTTGTGCAATGCGCACGGATTCGGCCAGCAGTTCGGCTGGATAGATCCGCTCGAGCGTTTTGCGATGACGCAAGTGGTGCTCGCCGCTGGGATGCAGTCCGTGGCCGACCCGGGATACCGGCGTGCGCAAGCGAATGGCGCTCACCGTGTCCTGCAGGATACGCCGCTCGCGCACGTGCATGTGCACATCGCCGGCTGCCACGCATGGCAGCGCCAGCCGTTCCCCGAGCGCACATAGTGCATCGAGGCGGGCGCGTTCGCCGCCGCGAGCCAGCGACTCCACGGCGATCCACAAGCGATCGGGGAAACACGCCGCGAGCCAGCTTGCCGATTCGATGTTGCCGGTACTGGCGCAAGCGCTTGCCGGTAACCACAGCGCCAGGCAGTCCTCGATGCCGTTTGCGATATCGTTCCGGGTCAGATGGTATTGGCCTTTGGTCGCCGCACGCCGGCCGCGGGTGATCAACTCGCAGAGATTGCCGTAACCATTGCGATTGCACGCCAGCAACACCAGCCGCAAGCCGTCGGCCAGTTGTATTTCCGTACCGGTCAGAAGTTTGAGCCCGTTCTGTTTTGCCGCAATTTGTTTCGCTGCGATATGGGCGCGTACCATGCCGGCGACCGAACATTCGTCAGTGATGGCCAGTGCGCTGTAGCCGAGCGCGGCAGCACGTTCGACCAGTTCTTCCGGATGGGACGCCCCGCGCAGAAAAGTGAAATTGCTGATGCAATGCAGTTCGGCGTAATCGTGCATGGTCAGGAAAAAATACCGTGCAGGAACCAGTGTTTTTCAGCGGTGCGCTCCCGGTAAATCCAGAAAGTGGCGCCGTTTTCATTGCGCGCGACAAAGTAATCGCGCATTACGTCGCAACCGTCCCACCAACCGGTTTCGATACGTTCCGGGCCATCGAGAATGCGCAGCTTGCCATCGAGCCAGGGATGAGCATCGTGCAGCTTCAGCTGGCGTGGTTGCGGCAGCAGCCAGGCCGGGCGCAACAGCGGCGGACCGGACTGCGCTGCCACGCCCGGTTCGGTTTCGTGCCAGGCGAACTCGGGGCGGGCATCCGGAAACAGCGACAAGCCGTGTACGGCATCGTTGCCAAGCCGCGCGCGCAATCTCTCCACCAGCGTTGCGCGTTCCTCGCGGACGTGGGCGGCATCCGGAAGAAAGGAGAAATTGCGTGGTGCAAGCTGCGCCACATCCAGCGCTTCGAGTGTCATCGCTTCGCTGCGCGCCGGCAGGGCGGTGCGCTCGAGCCGTTCGCGCAGCAGATTGAGAAGATGTTTCGGGTCGCGGCCCGGAATCGAAAGCGCAACGATGACTTCGGTCTTTTTCCCGTCCTCGTTTTCCAGCACAAGGCGCAGGCGGGTCACACCGGCGTTGCCGGCAGAAAGATAACCGGTCAGTTGCAGGATCAACCGGTGTGCGCCAAACAGCAGTGCTTCTGCTTCACTGACCGGCGAGGGCAGTGCAAGATGAGCGGCAAAACGCGAAGGCGGGGTAAATGCCGGTTGCGGGTCGGGCAGTTCACCGAATGCGCGATAGAGCTGGTCGAGCAGGCGTTGGCCGAAGCGGCGCGCCAGGGCATCGCGTGGCAGTGATGCGAGCTGACCGATCGAGCGTATGCCCATGGTCGCCAGCGAGTTGAAGGCATCGGCGCTGGCGGCAAGGCATGTGACCGGCAGCCGGTTCAGATGATGGCGCAAGGCTTCGCGCTCTTCGACGATAACCCCGAAGCCGGCCATTGCCAG
>JASFUE010000193.1:0-6396 GCA_050050435.1 Burkholderiales bacterium
CATTGCCTATCCGATTGCGCTTGTGGTTGACAGCCGTAAAGCTGTCGAGGCAAGTCGTTTCATTGAGTTTGTCAGGTCTGCACGGGGTCAATCCATTCTTTTGCGTTATGGGTTTGGTGCACCCTGAAGACTGACTCAACGCCTCTATAATCGAAGTTGGAATCGGGACGAGGGAGTCACAGATGCCCTATATAGGCTTTGTTGCAGTCGGAGTCGGTGCGATGCTGGGGGCGTGGATACGCTGGGTTCTGGGCATTGCGCTCAACACAGTCGTACCCAATTTGCCACTCGGCACGCTTGCCGCGAATTTAGTTGGCGGGTATCTGATCGGCATTGCTGTCGAATTCTTTTCACAGCATGCCGAGCTACCACTGGAATTGCGATTACTGATCATCACCGGATTTCTCGGTGGCTTGACGACATTTTCCAGCTTTTCTGCTGAAGCAGTTGGTTTGTTTGATTCCGCACGTTACGGGTGGATGACTTTGCTGCTGGTAACACACGTCGTCGGCTCGATTCTCATGACGATGCTGGGAATCCTGACTTTGCGTGCGCTGGCCTAGAATCCGAAACACACCCGAATGAGCAAGATTTGTTACAACGAATAAGAAACGTTTAACCGGCGTTTATCTGGCACTTCTGCCAGCGTGGGCGTAGGTGAGCGCATTTTTCACTTACCGTAAGACCAAAGGCGTGTCGCAGCCGACCATCAAGGTCGACCTCGCCAGCATCGGGGGTGGCCAACCGGAGCGGCTGTTCGCCGGCATCGAGTGGGGGTGCTGGAAAAACAAGTTTGGAATTTCAGGACTCAATTAGACTGTACCTCAGGGGGTCGTGATGTGGGTATTTTTGATACTGGATAAGGAGAATTGGCGATGGCCGCCAGGAAGAAAACCGCGGCGCCCACAACCGCGATCCGCAGGCCGGTGCTGACATACACGGGCGACACGTTTCTGGGACGACTCGAGTCGACCATGCGCTACTGCAAGGATCTGGAAAAAGCTCTGTCCGTCCAGATGACGATGGGGGACGATCGCGCGGTACTTGCGACCTACGTCGCCGGAGGACTCAGCTACAGCCGTCCCGCTCAGAAGTACGCGTAGTGCGGCGGTCAAGTGAATAGAGAAAAGAAAGAAAATTCGACATGTGTACTGCAGACCGCTCGACATCACAGCTCGGCGGCGCACATGCTCGAATTCTGCATGCGAATTGTCGCTGTTGACCTGCGCGGTTATGCGAGGCAGGCGGTCACGCTCGTTGTTCCGTTCGTGCCACTGGTCTTTATCGTCATGTCGTTACCGGAAATACTGCGGAGGATGTTCGCTACATTGTTGTGAAATGCCGCCGCTGCGCAGGTTGTGTGCGATGTTTCGAGTCTGTGTTTCTGGAATTCGAACGTGCTTGCCAGGTGGATCCGGATCGGGCAAACGATTGCGTGTCGGTGATACCATTGAGCATAATTTTTGTTGCCATTTCGGCCAGGGCAGGAGACTGCCCAATTCGAAATAGCCTATCGTGGGGACATCCGACATGAAGCACGAAGCCGCAGTACTACAGGTCGAGCAGGACACAACTGGTATTTTCACCTATCTGAAAGCGTCCGTGCATTCTTCGCTGTACCGGAACGGCGAAGTGCTCACCCGGCGTGACCCTGACGGCAGCGATTCCGATTGGCAGGGTGTCGATCGTGAACAGCGGAATATGACTGTGCACGACGCACGCCAGCTGCAGGGGAAAGATCGTCGCACCATCATTGCCAACGGATTCGAATTGCTGACACGCTCGCTTGCCGATACCAGGCTCGACTTTTTCGATCAGGAACAGGTTGTCAGAAAATACTACGGACACTGTGCGGAGATCGTGCAGGAATACACGGGTGCACGTGCGTTTGCCTTTGACCACAACGTCAGATCCGCATCCGGCAAGAAGAGCAAGCAAAGAATTGTGGGCGGCCAGCAAGTGCAAGGTCCGGCACACATGGTTCACGGCGATTACACACTCACCAGCGCACCGCAGCGGCTGCGTGACCTGACGAAACCGCCCACCAGCAACGATACGCTTCGCGCAGTTCTCGGTGAGGGGCATTCACTCATCGACTCGAATTTGGCGGAACGGGCGCTTGGTCAAGGCGGGCGTTTTGCGATTATCAACGTCTGGCGTAATATCGTCGCCGAGCCGGTCGCGACCCATCCGCTCGCGCTTTGTGATGCGCATACAGTGGAACCCGAAGATCTGGTGGTCTTCGAGATTCACTATCAGGACCGCATTGGAGAAAATTATTTCGCCAAGCATGCGCCGCGACACCGGTGGTTTTACTATCCCCAAATCACCCGGGACGAAGCGCTGTTGATCAAGCAGTGGGACTCGGACGGGCCAATTGCCCGGTCAAAAGGCGCGGAGGGAGACGCCAGCGACATGCAGGCACCATGTACCTTCAGCTTCCACAGCGCATTCGAAGACCCGGCCACGCCTCCCGATGCGCCTGACCGGTGGAGCATCGAAGTTCGTTGCATGGTTGTTTACGATTGAGGCGCGCCTGCTTTCAGGGGTTTTCGAGTTTATTCTTTTGGTGAACTAACCGGCCTGGGGGAGCTAACCGGCTCTCTCCCAGACCAATAACCCGGAGACACGTTTTCCGCCAATCGTCATTGGCGGCGTGCGCAAGATCAGTCGCCCGTCCTTGAAGGTGTAATGGCGCAGTTGCTCGGTGCCGACCCAGTTAGGCAATAACGCCTGGGTGACCGTGTGAATCACCACGCGTTCCTGTTCGTCGATTCGGTAACGTCCGTTGTAGGCCTGGTAGCTTTCGAACGCGGCGCGGGTCTCTGTGTCGTTGCCGGCCTTGCGGTCGTTTACAGCGAACGGCATGCGGTGTCCTTGCGACACTTGCGCTGCCATATTGCCGTGCACGTCATACATAAGAACGCCCTGCGGGTCATTGCCATAAGGGGACTCCACGAGCGAGCCGTCTTCCGAGCGAAATTCGGTCGAAACCAGGTGCCAGGTTCCGACAAAGTCGTTGTCAGACACCCGGCGACGAAATCGTTGTGGCTGCCGTGAAATCGTTCAGCGTCGTGGCAGTGTCCTCGCCGCTGCGGGAGAAGACGAATCCTTCGTAGCCTTTTGCCGCGACGTCGTCACAAATAGCCCGGTAACGCGTCATGCCGCCGGCGTAAGGCATGAACACCCGTGGCTTGCCCGGCACATTGGCGCCGAGATACCACGAATGCGAGACGGTTGGCAGCAAGGTCGCGTTCGCGGCTTCATTGACATGAGTGACCCATTTCTCGGCGGCTTCCGGGTATGCTTCGCAGCGATCGAATCCATGGTCACGCATCCAGGCAATGCAGTCGGTAATCCATTCGACATGTTGCTCGATCGCCACCGGCATGTTGCACAACACCGACGGGCTGCCCGGGCCGGTGATAGTGAACATGTTGGGGAAGCCGGGTACCTGCAAACCCAGATAGGTTTTCGGTCCGTCCTTCCATGCTTTGCGCAAGGTCAAGCCATCGCGCCCGCGAATGTCGATCCTGAGCAAGGTTCCGGTCAACGCGTCGAAACCAGTCGCGAACACGATGATATCGAGTTCATATTCGTGATCGCGCGTCTTGATCCCCTTTGGCGTAATGCGCTCGATCGGGTCCTTGCGCAGATTCACCAGCCTGACATTGTCCCGGTTGAAGGTTTCAAAATAGTTGGTGTCAATCGGCGGGCGCTTGCCAGCGTAAGGATGGTCAATATCGGCCAGTGATTCGGCTGTCTCCGGATCCTTGACGATTTCGCGGATCTTTTTCTTGAGAAACTCGGTCGCGGTATCGTTGGAGGCCTTGCTGGCCAACAGGTCCTGAAAACTGGCGCGGAATTGCAGGCCGCCTTTTTCCCAGGCGGCTTCGTATACCTTCTGGCGCTCTTCGGGACTCAGGTCGAAGACTTTCGTTTCGGAGATCCGGAACGGGTGGCCATTTGGAGTCGAGGTAACGATGTCGCGTATTTCGTCGCGGTGGGTGCGCACGTAGTCCATGAACTCTCTGGTGAGCGGCGCGTTGCGTGCCGGCACGCTGTAGTTGGCGGTGCGCTGGAATACGGTCAGATGCTTTGCTGTTTGCGCAATCACCGGCGCGGCCTGGATTCCGGTGGAGCCGGTGCCGATCTGGCCGACCCGTTTCCCCCTGAAGTCCACGCCTTCGTGAGGCCATTGCCCGGTGTGGTACCACTTGCCCTTGAAACTGTCGCGCCCGGGTATGTCCGGCACATTGGCCGAGGAGATCGAACCAACGGCGGTAATGAGGTAGGTCGCAGTGAGCTGTTGGCCCGACTCGGTCTGCACTTTCCAGCGATTGGCCTTTTTGTCGTAATGCGCAGCGCTCACACGGGTATCGAACTGGATGTCACGGCGCAGATCGAATTTTTCTGCCACATGATTCAGGTAGCGGCGGATTTCGGGCGGTTCAGGATAGCGTTCCGTCCACTCCCATTCTTCGTAAAGTTCCTTCGAGAAGAAGTAGCAATAGGAATGACTCTCGGAATCGCAGCGCGCGCCCGGATAGCGGTTCCAGTACCAGGTACCGCCCAGATCGCCGCCAGCCTCGAGCACTTTCACCGAAAGGCCGAGCCGGTCGCGCAGGCAAAGAAGCTGGTAAAGGCCAGCGAAACCGGCGCCAATGATCACAGCATCGAGCGTAGTGTCGCCGCTGGCCGCCACATCTGTTTTCGTAGTCATCATCAGTGCATGTTACCGTTTTTGGCAGCCACAACCGTAGCACGCCGTCGCTGCACAACCAAGAAGGCGCGGGACCAAGAAGGCGCGCTCTGGTCTGGCTGCAAACCGGGGCAAGGCGTTAAGAGGGTGCTTTAATCGGGCTGCTGGGTGGTAAGCCGGTTCCACGCGCTTCTGGCCGCATCGATGGTTTCGGATGCCGTCAGCCCGATCGGGCCGATACCAGCGGATACCAGTTCGTCCGCTGCCAGGCCATGCACGCGCACCCCGGCCATCAATGCGGCGTGCGCTGCAGCACCCTGTGCGAGCAGGGCGCCGAGGATGCCGGACAGCACGTCGCCCATGCCGGCGGACGCCATTGCCGGATTGCCGGAGGTGTTGATGCACCAGGTGCCTTCAGGGAAAGCGCACACGCTGCCGCAACCTTTCAGCACCACTGCTGCGTTGAATTCCTGGGCGAGGTTGAGTGCCGAGATGACGCGATCGTCCTGCACGGCGGCGGTGTCCAGGCCCAGCAGGCGGCCGGCTTCGGCCGGGTGCGGTGTCAGCAAGGTTGGCTGAGCGCGCTGCTGCAGGCTCGATTTCAGCGCTTTGGAGGCGGCCACGATATTCAGCGCATCTGCATCAAGAACGATCGGCGCATCGCTTCTGAGCGCTTTGGACAGGGCATGCAGAGCGGCATCGGACTGGCCAAGCCCGGGACCGATGACTGCCGCACCGACATTCCGGCGTTCGAGCAATTCCTCGACACTGCGCAACATCAGATCCGGCTGGCCGAAATCCACGGCCGGTCCTTCGCCGAGCAGCCCCACCAGTACGCGCCCGGCGCCGAGTTTCAGCGCGGCTCGCCCGGCGAGCAGGGCGGCACCAACCATGCCGCTGGCGCCGCCGATGATGAAGACATCACCGAATCGGCCTTTGTGGCTGTTGAGCGGGCGCGGCGGCAATGCTGCACCGATGACTTCATCGCCGATGAGATAGCCGTGACCGTCCGGTAGCGGCGGGTTTTCAATGCCGAGTGCATCGAAATGAATTTCACCGGCGTGATCGGGCCCGGCGAGGGTATGCAACCCGGCCTTGAGCCCGAGAAAGGTAATGGTGTGGGCAGCGCGTATCGCATCGCCCATGACTTTGCCGCAGTCAGCATCCAGACCCGAAGGCACGTCGATGGCAAGGACGGGGCAAGGCGATTCGTTGAGCGTGCGCACCAGTGCGCCGTGACGCTCATCCAGGTCACGTTGCAGGCCGATGCCGAATAATCCGTCAATCGCCATCTGCCAATCGAAGTCAGCGGGAATATCTGCCGACGTTGCGCCGCCGGTGTCCAGCCATTCGTCGCGGGCGACTTTGGCATTAGCCTTGAGCTTCGCCGGATCGCCGGTGAACACGACGTGCACGTCGAAGAACCACTGTTTCAGATAGCGTGCAGCGACAAACGCGTCGCCACCGTTATTGCCGGGCCCGGCGAGCACCAGGATACGGCGCGCCGTTGGCGGCGCGATGCGTTGTGCCAGCTCGGCGGTGGCGCGCCCGGCCCGTTCCATCAGCGGGGGTGGTGGATCCTGGGCAAATGCCCATTGTTCGATGGACCGGATCTGCTCGGTCATGAAGACAGGAACTGTGTACATGGTTATGAGTGTATCTCAGTCAAGGCAACCGGCGCGCTCGAAGCTGTC
>JASFUE010000194.1:0-6379 GCA_050050435.1 Burkholderiales bacterium
GACGCAGCCAAGCTGCTGTCACAGGAAGGCGCGCAGGTGCTTGCCGGCGGTACGGATTTGCTGGTGAAGATGCGTGCGGGAATGACCGAGCCTGCCACCATTGTGGATATCAAGAGGGTGCCAGGCCTGCGTGGTATCGAGCATGGGCCGAAAGGCTGGCGCATTGGCGCGGCAACGTCGTGCGCTGAAATTGGTGAGCATGCTGAACTCGCTGCGGCCTGGCCGGGCGTGGTGGAGGCCTTGCAGCTGATTGGTTCCACCCAGATTCAGGGGCGGGCCACATTGGGCGGCAACCTGTGCAATGCCTCGCCGGCGGCTGACAGCGTGCCGGCATTGATTGCCGCCGGTGCGGTCTGCGAAGTCGCCGGCGAGACGGGAGAACGCGAAGTACCGGTTGAGGATATCGTTGCGGGACCGGGCAAGAACACGCTAGCACGCGGAGAGTTCCTGGTGGGATTCCGGCTGCCGGAAGCGCCGGCGGGCTCGGGTGACGCGTATTTGCGGCTGATCCCGCGAAGCGAAATGGATATTGCAGTAGTGGGCGCGGGGGTCGCGCTCGTGGTTGACGCCGGTGGGAAATGCACACAAGCGCGTGTGGCGCTGGGTGCGGTGGCGCCAACTCCGTTGCTGGTTGCCGATGCCGCCGCGGCATTGATCGGGACCAAAGTGGATGATGATGCCCTGGCGGCTCTGGCTGCGGCTGCGAGCAAGGCATGCAAACCGATTGACGACAAACGCGGTACGGTGGCCTATCGCGTGAAGGTCTCAGGCGTGCTGGCCAGGCGGGCGGCGCGAATTGCCTACCAACGGGCAACTGCGAAATAGGTCGGCTTTGACCGAAACGGGAGAGGACAAATAGATGGCGAAGCATCATATAACGACCACGGTCAACGGCGATACGATGGAGTTTCTGTGCTCCACCGGGCAAACACTACTCGATGTCCTGCGCGACGAACTGTCACTGACTGGCAGCAAGGAAGGCTGCTCCTCGGGTGACTGCGGCGCCTGCAGTGTCATGCTCGATGGGCGGCTCGTCTGTGCCTGTCTGGTGCTGGGTGTGGAAGCTGAAGGTCGCGAAGTGGAAACTATTGAAGGGATGTCGCATGGAGAGCAGCTGCATCCATTGCAGCGCGTATTCATCGAGGATGCGGCTCTGCAATGTGGAATCTGCACACCCGGTATTCTGGTGGCGGCGAAAGCGCTGCTGGAGAAGAATCCGGACCCAAGTGAAACCGAAGTGCGTTTCTGGCTGGCGGGCAATCTGTGCCGGTGCACTGGTTACGACAAGATCGTGCGAGCTGTTCTCGACGCCGCAGCGCAAATGCGTGCCGGCGCTGGAAGCAGCGCCAGCGGAAAATCAAGTGTCAGAAACAAGCCGGCAACGGCAAGTGCCTGAGGCAATCGAACTAATGAAAGGAATGCGGCCATGAATGACATGACCAACCCGGATGTGCTTGCTCGTCATCTGAAAATCGTCGGCACGCGGCCGTTGCGCCCTGATGGTGTTGACAAGGTAACCGGGCGCGCCCAGTTCGGCGCCGATCTGTATCTGCCCAACATGCTCACCGGCAGGGTACTGCGCAGTCCCCACGCACACGCGCGAATCAAGTCTATCGATATTTCGCAAGCGCAGGCACTGAAAGGTGTGAAAGCGGTCATTACCTCGGCCGACTTTGATGATCTGCCGTCGGAGTTCATCCCGGCGGGTGAGATGATGGTGAACTTCAGGGATATGACACGCAATGTCATGGCACGCGAGAAGGCGCTCTACGAAGGGCATGCTGTGGCAGCCTTGGCCGCCGTAAACGAAGAAGTTGCCGCGAAGGCGCTGTCATTGATCAAGGTGGACTACGAAGTATTGCCGCACGTGCTGGATGTGGACGAGGCGATGCAGCCTGATGCACCCCTGCTGCACGATGACATGTTCACCATCGGCGTGGAGCCGACGCCGAGCAAGCCGTCGAACATCGCCAAGCGGGTGGAGTTCGGTTTTGGCGATCTCGATGCGGGGTTTGCCAAGGCTGATGTGGTCATCGAGCGCGAGTTCACTACCAAACCGGTGCATCAGGGTTACATCGAACCGCACGCCTGTGTTGCCAATGTGTCGGAAGACGGTCAGGCGGAGCTGTGGTGCACGACCCAGGGCCAGTTTATCGTCCGCGCATTCTGCTCGCGACTGCTGGGAATGGAAGTTTCAAAGTTGCGCGTCAGGGCATCGGAAATCGGTGGTGGTTTTGGCGGCAAGACAGTGGTGTATCTGGAGCCGTTGGCACTGGCGTTGTCGCGCAAGGCATGCCAGCCGGTAAAGATGGTGATGTCGCGCGCCGAGGTGTTGCAGGCCAGCGGACCGACATCCGGAGCGAGCATGCGGGTGAAGGTCGGCGCCACCAAAGACGGACGCATTACAGCAGGGGATGCTTTACTGAAGTATCAGGCGGGCGCATTCCAGGGCTCGCCTGTGCAGCCGGGCGCAATGTGTGCATTTGCGTGCTACGAAATGGAACATGTGCGCATCGTCGGTTTTGACGTCGTGGTCAACCGGCCGAAGGTGGCAGCGTACCGCGCCCCGGGTGGCCCGATCGCCGCATTTGCGGTCGAGAGCGTAATGGACGAGATTGCGCTCAGGATTGGCATGGACCCGGTCGAGTTTCGGTTGAAGAATGCTGCAAAGGAAGGCACGCGCGCCCCCTACGGCCCGAAATTCGGCCCGATCGGGCTGGTGCAAACGCTCGAGGCAGCGAAGGCGCACGAACATTACAAGATACCGCTGAAGCCCAATCAGGGACGTGGCGTGGCCAGCGGATTCTGGTTCAATATCGGCGGTGAAACCTGTGCCTCGATGCATATTTGCGAGGATGGCAGCGTTGATCTGGTGGTCGGTACGCCGGACATTGGCGGATCACGCGCATCGCTGTCGATGATGGCCGCGGAAGAACTCGGCATCGCGCTGGAGCACATCCGCCCGTCGGTGGGTGATACCAGTGCGCTGGGATTCAACTTCCTTACCGGGGGCAGCCGTGTGACATTCTCCAGCGGCATGGCCGTGGTGGAAGCGGCTCGCGATGTCATCGCGCAGTTGCGTGAACGTGCCGCGAAGATCTGGGAAGTGCCTGTCGAGGAAGTAGAGTGGGGGGATGGGGCTGCGAGCCATGTCGGCGCCGGCGAACCGAAGTCGATCACACTGGTGGAGCTGGCGAAAAGCGCCGGCAAGACGGGTGGGCCGATTGTCGGCGACGCCGCTCTCAATGCCACTGGTGCGGGGCCAAGCCTCGCGACGCATCTGGTCGATGTCGAAGTGGACCCGGAGACCGGCAAGGTGACCATCCTGCGCTATACCGCGATCCAGGACGCGGGTAAGGCGATTCATCCAGCCTATGTCGAAGGACAGATGCAGGGCGGAGCAGTGCAGGGGATCGGCTGGGCGCTCAATGAGGAATACATCTACGACAAGAACGGTCATCTCGAAAATCCGGGCTTTCTCGATTACCGGGTTCCGGTGTGTTCGGATGTGCCCATGATCGATACCGTCATCGTGGAGGTGCCCAACCCGAATCATCCCTACGGTGTGCGTGGTGTCGGCGAAACGCCGATCGTGCCGCCGATGGCCGCGATTGCCAATGCCGTCTCGCACGCGAGCGGTGTACGCTTTACCGATCTGCCGATGTCGCCACCACGTGTGCTGGCCGCAATCGATACCGAGCAGGCGGCATAGTCGGCAGAAGGCCAACTTTGGCACGACTGATTCTCGGCGGTAATCTGCAGCAGCTTGCGGGCGGTGTTTCGGAAATCGAAATCGATGCCCGCAACGTCAAACAGTTGCTGCGGGAACTCAGTGAACGCTATCCGGCGCTTGCACCGCATCTGGAGCAGGACAGTTTCGCCATAGCAATCGACGGCGAAATTTTTCAGGATGTCTGGTTTGCCCCGATAGGGCCCGACAGCGAAATTCATCTCATCCCGGCGATACGTGGTGGATGACATGCGCAGCCTCCGGCAATTGTTTTGCAGCGCACGCGCCGAGGCGCAGGCCATGCGGTTGAAAACGATGTTGCTCGCCCTGCTGGTGGTGATCGTTGCCGGATGTGCGACTGGCCCGGAATACAAGGACATCGGAGCCGAGATCGAGCCCGTCGAAGCGGGGAAGGGCCGCATCTATGTCTACCGACCGCAACTGAGTTTCCTCTACGTTGGCGCAGTGACTTTGAACTCTGAGCCGGTCCGCGTGCCGTCTGCCGGAGGATTTGTCTATGTTGACAAGGCACCAGGCGACTACAAGGTCGAGGTTGATGCGGTTACGGACGAAAGCACGACCTTCGAGCTCGAAGCCGGCAAGGAAGTGTACGTGCGTATCACAGTTGATCCTGGCGGCTATTTTCTGTACACGATCACGCCTCAGATCACCGATCGCGAGACGGCGATTAAGGAAATGCAGGAACTGAACTACATGGAGCGGCCAGAGGTAGGGGGATAAGCTCGGCAACTGCCGACCGGAAAACTGCCGCTGCATCCTCGTTGCGCTCGACTGCAGGCGAGCAGTCAAATCCAGTTACGGTAGTCTCGCGTATCAGAACTGTGATGTTTTCCGGGCTCGGGACACGAACTCAGGAGGCTGAAATGGCATTGTTGAACGAAACGCAGCTGAATTTGTGCGCGGAGAGCAAGTGGGATTTTTCGGACCTGAGGGCGCTTTTCATCAATTGCACCCTGAAACCATCGCCGCAGCTATCACATACGCAGGGACTTGTTGATATATCGAGAGCGATTCTCGAGAAGAACGGTGTGTCGGTTAGCGTATTACGTGCAGTCGACCATGACATTGCGCATGGTATATATCCGGACATGACCGAGCATGGATGGAAAAATGACGACTGGCCCAAACTCATCGATGAGATTATGTCTGCGGACATGCTTGTAATCGCGTCGCCGATCTGGCTGGGTGATAAGTCGTCGGTCTGCACCAAAGTGGTCGAACGCTTGTATGCGTGTTCCAGTCAACTTAACGACAGAGGCCAATATGCCTACTATGGGCGTGTGGCTGGTTGCCTGATCACTGGTAACGAGGATGGCGCAAAACACTGCGCGATGAATATACTGTATTCACTTCAACACCTCGGTTATGCGATCCCGCCCCAGGCAGATGCGGCCTGGCTGGGTGAGGCGGGTCCGGGTCCTTCCTACCTCGACGAGAATTCAGGCGGCCCGGAGAATGATTTCACCAACCGCAACACCACGTTCATGACATGGAATTTGTTACACATTGCGCGCATGCTCAAGGACGCTGGCGGCATCCCGGCACACGGCAATCAGCGTTCGGCCTGGGATGCGGGTTGCCGTTTCGATTTCGCCAATCCTGAATATCGCTGATCCGGTGTTCAAGAAGCGCGAAAGGACCGGCCGGCCCCAGTTGCGGTCCGGCGGCCCCTTCGCGTGGTTGACCAGATCAACCGGGAGAAGACGTTAGTTAGTTGTGTCGATGCGTTACCGCTGTCAGGTCAGTACCCCGATAGTTCGCGGTCGACACATGACCGATTTGCTTGCCCGTGCCGGTCAGATCCTTGTGGGTAACAGCCGACAGATCAGTCGGGCTGAACGATTCCTTGCCTCCGGCTGTGGGGTGAATCATGTCATCAGCGCCCTTGGTTACAGACGACAGGTCTGACCACTTGCTGGCTGCCGAAGCAGGGGAGATCATTAACGCGCCAAATACAACAACTGCGCATGTGGCGGCGATGGTGCTTTTGTTAAGGATCATTCTTGTGCCTCCTTAAACAATGGAAAAAATAATCGCTTTTCAACCTCGCGTGGAACATTGACCGCGCAGTTGATTCGACATCGTTGGCCGGGTATTGTTCCGCCCATGATCATGCAGCAGTTCCTGCAAAGCGCGCGCGATGACATCTTGCTGACAACACACGGTAACGCTGCGTCAGGCGGGTGAGCTTTTTCGCCTGAGAAGGCGGTTGCGCGTTTGAATCCGGCAAGGACTGTATCGACGAATTTTTCTCTACCGCCTGGCTCGCAACGCAGGTGAAAACAAAAAGGGCCAGCGAGCCCAATCACGGCCCGCTGACCCTTTTGGTTGGTTCACCTAATCAGTGAAGTTGATGGATGATTACATCACCGCGGGAATTTCTCTGCTGTAATGTGTCACCCAGTTGATGTCACTGCGTTGATAGTTATCGCGAGACGATCGACCGACCATCCCGGATTCGTCAGTCAACTTCTTGTGCGTGACGGCCGACAAGTCAAAGGCACTGAAGTCCTCGCCACCCACCATCGGACGAACCTCTTCAATTTGACCCCGCGTCTGTGCCGACAAGGATGACTTCTTGTTGGCTGCCGCGGCAGGGTTCATCATCAGCGTTCCAAGAACAACAGC
>JASFUE010000195.1:0-6373 GCA_050050435.1 Burkholderiales bacterium
TGCTGCCGAGGGCGCAATCGGAATCCATGTCACACCGGATGCGAAAAAGGGCGCCATCGTCGAGGTCAACTGCGAAACCGACTTTGTTGCCAAGGACAGCAATTTCGGAGAATTCGTAAACAGCCTCGCCGAACTGGTGGCGACATCGGGAGAGACCGACGTCGAGAAACTCACCAGCCTGAAACTGCCCTCCGGCGAGACCGTGGAAGAAAAACGCCAGGCACTGATTGGCAAACTGGGTGAGAACATCACGGTGCGCCGCGCCGCCCTGCATTCCACGAGTGGCCAGTTGGCGCAGTACCTGCACGGCGTGCGCATCGGCGTGATCGTCGATGTCGAAGGTGGTGACGAAACCCTGGGCAAGGACCTGGCCATGCACATCGCTGCATCCAAGCCGCTTGCCATTTCCAAAGAGCAGGTGCCGGCGGAGACCATCGAGCGCGAACGCGAGATTGCCAAGGCGCGGGCGCTGGAAGAAGGCAAGCCCGAGAATATCGTCGAGAAGATTGTCGAAGGCAGCGTGCGCAAGTATCTGTCGGAGATCACCCTGCACGGCCAGCCTTTCGTCAAGGACGACAAGATGAGTGTGGAAAAGCTGCTCGCGTCGAAAAAGGCGCGGGTCAATGGCTTCAGTCTGTACGTGGTTGGCGAGGGTATCGAGAAAAAGTCGACCGATTTTGCGGCCGAAGTTGCAGCAACGACGGCGCAGGCGCGTTGATCGTCGAGTAACCGGGAGCGAACAGACACCAGCTCAATGAAACCAGTCTACAAACGTATCCTGTTGAAGTTGTCCGGTGAAGCCCTGATGGGCAATGACCCTTATGGGGTAAACCGGGAGACGATTCACCGGATTGTTTCGGAGATCAAGGAAGTCATCGAGCTGGACGTCGAAGTCGGTGTCGTTATCGGGGGCGGCAACATCTTCCGTGGCATGGCGCCGGCAGCGGCCGGAATGGACCGTGCGACGGCCGATTATATGGGCATGCTCGCAACGGTGATGAATGCGCTTGCCCTGCAGGACGCCATGCGCGAAATCAAAGTGCGCAGCCGGGTGCTCTCTGCGCTCACCATCCAGCAGGTTGCCGAGCCCTATATTCGCGGCCGGGCGATGCGTTATCTCGAAGAAAAGCGTGTCGTGATTTTCGCTGCCGGCACCGGCAACCCGTTTTTCACAACCGACACGGCGGCCGCGTTGCGCGGCATGGAAATGAACGTCGATGTGGTATTGAAAGCAACAAAGGTTGACGGCGTCTATACCGATGATCCGAAGACGCATGCTGACGCGATGCGCTTCAAGAAAATCAGTTTCGACGAAGCAATCGTCAAGAAGCTGCAAGTCATGGATGCGACGGCACTGACGCTGTGCCGGGATCAGAAACTTCCCATCTGTGTCTTCAGTATAGTCAAGCCGGGGGCGCTCAAGCGGGTCATTCTCGGTGAGGATGAAGGCACCCTGGTTCATAGTTAGGTGAGGAGGTAACGATGGCAAACGTTACGGAAATCAAGAAATCCGCCGGCCAGAAAATGAACAAGACGGTGGAAACGCTGAAAGCGGATCTGCACAAGGTTCGCACGGGGCGCGCCCATACCGGCATACTCGACCATTTGCAGGTTGACTACTACGGCAATCCGACGCCGCTGAACCAGGTCGCCAATGTGAGCGTGCTCGACGCGCGAACACTTGGAGTCGCTCCGTGGGAAAAGAACATGGTCGCGGCGGTCGAAAAGGTAATCCGGGATTCGGATCTGGGGCTCAATCCGGCCACCGTCGGTGAAGTGGTGCGCGTACCCATGCCGCCGCTGACCGAGGAGCGGCGCAAGGACCTGATCAAGGTCGTCAGGCGCGAGGCGGAAAACGCGCGGGTTGCGGTCAGGAATATCCGCCGCGATGCCAACCACGAGCTCAAGGAACTTCTCAAGGAAAAAAGTATTTCCGAAGACGACGAACGAAGAGCTCAGGACGATGTCCAGAAACTGACCGACAGCCATGTCGCCGATATCGATGAGGCGCTGGCGGCGAAAGAAGCAGACCTGATGGCTGTTTGAATATCGTGTTTTCATCCACTACCACTGCCGTTCCGGAAGCTCGCACCGTGCCTCGCCACGTGGCGATCATCATGGACGGCAACGGGCGCTGGGCAAGACGCCGTTTTCTGCCCAGGGTGGCTGGCCATCGCCGGGGACTGGAAGCGGTGCGCACGACGGTTCGAGCCTGTGCCGAAAGCGGTGTTCAATATCTCACCCTGTTTGCATTTTCGAGCGAAAACTGGCGGCGGCCCAAGGAAGAGGTCTCCTTCCTGATGGAGCTGTTTGTCATCGCGTTGCAGCAGGAAGTGGCCCGGCTGCATGACAACAATATTCGTTTGAAAGTGATCGGTGATCTGTCGGCGCTGGAGCGCAGGCTGGTCGAACTCATCTCCGAGGGCGAGGCGATGACCCGGAACAATACGGGACTGACCCTGACGATCGCGGCCAACTATGGTGGACGCTGGGATATCCTGCAGGCGCTCAACAAGATGGTTGTCGCGAAGCCTGAAAAACTGGGTAACTACAGTGAAGAGGACCTGACGCCTTACATGGGCCTGAGCTATGCGCCAGAGCCCGACCTGTTCATCCGCACCGGCGGCGAACAGCGCATCAGCAATTTTCTGCTCTGGCACCTGGCATACACCGAGTTTTACTTTACCGATGAGTTGTGGCCCGATTTCAATGCGGATTCCCTGTCGCGGGCGTTCGAATCTTATCGATCGCGCGAACGGCGTTTTGGCCGGACCAGCGAACAGGTAAAGGGCACGCAACGCCGCTTTGAGCCTGAAAACCCGGCGCGTTGAACCGTGTTGTTGCGGCCCTGACCCATGCTCAAGCAGAGAATACTTACCGTAGCGGTCGTGCTGCCGCTGTTTCTGGCAGTCATGTTTCTCGCACCGAATCTGGTGTGGGCGGGCCTGCTGGCGATCGTGATCGGCGCCGCCGCGTTTGAATGGGGCAGGCTGGCTGGCTTTTCCGCTTCCGGGCGGGCACTGTTTGTCGCATTGGTGGTGATCTCCTGCGCGCTGGTGCTGTTACTGGGCGAAGTGATGCCGAAGGCGCACTTCGAAAAGCGCCTGCTATATCCGCTGAGTCTGGTGGCGGTGCTGTTCTGGACCACCTTGGCACCTGCTGCGCTGCATTTCCACTGGCCGCTGCGGGGAGGCTGGATTGGCACGATTGCTGGCTGGCTGGTGCTGGTGCCGGCGTGGCTGGCGGCAGCGCATTTGCAGCACGAACCGTTGCTGCTGTTACTGCTATTGGCAGCGGTGTGGATTGCCGATACTGCGGCCTATTTCACGGGACGGCGATTCGGTAAACGCAAACTCGCTCCGCGTATCAGCCCGGGCAAGACCATCGAGGGTGTTGCCGGGGCTTTTGTCGCGGTCCTGATCTACGTAACCATTGCCCTGCGCGTATACATGCCCGAAGCCGAGGCGCCAACCTATGTCGCCTTGCTGGTATTCGGATTCATCCTGACCGCCCTGAGCGTGGAGGGCGACCTCATCGAATCCTGGATCAAGCGCCAGGCAGGTGCCAAGGACAGCGGTGATCTGCTACCGGGCCATGGCGGGATACTCGACCGGATCGACAGCCTGACGGCGACCATGCCGTTTGCGGTCCTGTTTTTCGCAGGGATACTGGGGTAATGAGCGGCGGGCGTGCCAGCAACGTTGCCATACTCGGGTCCACCGGGAGCATCGGGGTAAGTACGCTGTCCGTCGTATCGCGACACCCGGCGCGATTCAGGGCGTTTGCCCTGGCTGCCAACAGCGACGTAGAAACCATGTTCGCTCAATGCGTGGCTTTCAAGCCACGCTACGCGGTGCTTGCCGATGAGAGCGCTGCTGAAAAACTCAGGTCGCGGCTCGCCGAGGAAGTGCCTGATTGTGTTGTCATGGGCGGAGACAGTGCCCTGGAGTTCGTGGCCGCGCATGCAGAAGTCGACGCCGTTATGGCGGCCATTGTCGGCGCTGCCGGTCTGGCATCAACGCTGGAGGCGGTCCGGGCAGGCAAGAAGGTCATGCTGGCCAACAAGGAGTCGATGGTCATGGCCGGGAGCCTGCTCATCGATACCGCGCGCGAGAGCGGGGCAGTCCTGTTGCCAATCGATAGCGAGCACAACGCGATCTTCCAGGCACTACCGGCCGACTATGCCCGCGATATGCAAGCGGCGGGCATCCGCAGGCTGATATTGACTGCATCTGGCGGTCCTTTTCTGCATGCTTCCGAAGAAACGCTGGAGAACGTAACGCCGGAACAGGCGTGCGCACATCCGACCTGGTCCATGGGACGCAAGATTTCGGTCGATTCAGCCAGTCTGATGAACAAGGGGCTGGAGGTCATTGAGGCGCACTATCTGTTCGGCACGAAACCCGAGCAAATTGACGTGGTCATACATCCACAGAGTATCGTGCATTCGATGGTGGAATACATTGACGGATCGGTCATTGCGCAAATGGGTAACCCGGACATGCGCACACCGATAGCGCATGCCCTGGCATTTCCGAGCCGTGTCGAAGCCGGCGTGACCAGGCTGGATCTGATGTCCGTTGCGGCGCTGCAATTCAGTGCCCCGGACGTCAATCGCTTTCCCTGCCTGCGGCTGGCATACGACGCTCTGCGTGCCGGCAAGAGTGCGCCGGTTTATCTCAATGCCGCAAACGAAGTGGCGGTTGACTGCTTTCTCGCGAACAAGGTCGCGTTCAAGATGATTCCGAAGATTGTGGAAAGCGTTCTCGAACAACTTCCGGCCGTGAATGTTGATTCGATTGAGCAGATCGTTGCCGCGGACCGCCGCGCACGCGCCGCTGCCGAACAGGCCAGCAGGCGAGCCACGCGAAGCGATCTGTCCCTTATGCAAGGACCACAACGCTGATGGAACTCATTTCCACTCTTGGCGCATTTGTGCTCGCGCTTGGCATTCTGATCGTGTTCCACGAATACGGTCATTACATTGTTGCCAGACTTGCAGGCGTCAAGGTGCTTCGTTTTTCCGTTGGCTTTGGCACGCCTCTGGTGAAGAAGCGATTCGGGCGTGACCAGACCGAATGGGTCATTGCGGCGTTTCCTTTCGGTGGCTATGTCAAGATGCTCGACGAGCGCGAAGGCGAAGTCGCCCCCGAAGAGCTGCACCGCGCATTTAACCGGCAGACGGTGTGGCGGCGAATTGCAATTGTTTCCGCCGGCCCGATCGCCAACTTCCTGCTCGCGATCCTGCTCTACTGGTTGCTGTTTGTTTCCGGCGTGCCGGGTATGCGCCCGGTGCTGGACGACCCGCCGGCGAACACGCCGGCCGCCATGGCCGGGCTCGCCAGTGGAGACACTGTCCGTAGCATCGATCAGGTCCCCGTTAAAACCTGGCAGGAACTGCGCTGGGAACTGCTCGAACATGCGGTAGACCGGGATGTCATTGCGCTGGAATTCGAAAATCCGAATGGCAACATTCGCTTTGCCAAACTCGATCTGTCTGGCGTAAGTGCCGATGAACTGGATGCGGGGCTATTGAATTCGATCGGTATTGTGCGTTTCAATCCGCCGATTGCACCGGTGATCGGTGAGGTGATCGACGGTGATCCGGCCAGCCGGGACGGAATTCGCGAAGGTGATCTGATAGAGCGTATCGATGGCGCGCCGGTGGAAGACTGGTCCCAGGTCGTGGCGGCGGTGCGGGCAGCGCCGGATCAGCCGCTCGTGTTCGATATCCTCCGTGATGGAAACGCGCTCTCGCTTACCGTTGTTCCCATGGCGATCGGGGACGGCAAGTCCATGATCGGGCGAATCGGCGCGGCGCCGCATGTCGACCGCGAGCGCATCGAACGCCTGTTAGTCAACGTACGTTATCCGGTCGCCGAGAGTGTGTACCGTGCGACGATGAAGACAATCGAAGTGTCGGGATTTACGCTGCGCATGCTCGGGCGCATGGTCATCGGCGAAGTCTCCCTGAAGAATCTGTCGGGGCCGATCACCATTGCCGACTACGCCGGCCAGACGGCCAAAGTCGGCTGGTTTGCCTATCTGAACTTTCTTGCGTTGATCAGCATCAGTCTCGGTGTGCTGAACCTGTTGCCGGTACCGGTGCTCGATGGCGGCCATCTGATGTACTACCTGGTCGAGATCGTGAAAGGCCGGCCTGTTTCCGAACGTGCCCTTGAACTCGGCCAGAAAGTCGGACTGGCTTTGTTATTTACCCTGATGGCGTTCGCGATCTATAACGACATAACACGACTTGCGGCCAGCTGAGTAAAACGATGAAGCGCGTTCTGGCCCTCGTCGTTTTGTGGGTAATCAATCATGTTGGCGCTGTGCATGCCTTCGAGCCCTTCACGGTAGAGGACATGCGTGT
>JASFUE010000196.1:0-6354 GCA_050050435.1 Burkholderiales bacterium
CTAGCCTCTGCATATTTCACTGAGACGGTTACGTATGCCGCGTGTTTGCGAAGCGAATCAAACTGATAAGGCGGCTTTGACTATTTGCGCGCAGAAGCCAATTGACCCTATTCACTTTCAGGAAAAAGCTGGCATCGCATCCTGAACGACCGACCTTGAGCAATAGTCTGGCTATGATTTCGCGGCCCCGGCCCGGGAAGGAGATACGGGCACCGCTTCACCATTACGCGCACCAGAGGACCAGCGCACGGTCAAGCCAACCAGCACGTCGAGCATGCAGTAAAAGCTGCCAGCAGCCAGCGGCGGGTTGGCGCTGTTAAGCGGGAAATAGGGCACCTCGCCGTGCCAGACCCAGTTGCCCAGCCAGGTTCCGTACAACTCGACCGCCAGCGACATGACCAGCATCAGGGAGTACAGCCGGCGTCCCTCGCGCTGCATCCAGCACAGAACGAACAGGGCGACAAGCGCGATGCTAATGGTATCGAAGCCGCGCCAGGCGGCGACGGCGGCGTAGGCGATGGCGCCAGCGGGCACGGCAGGAACGAACAGTCGCGGCAGCCGGGGCGCGAACGTGACGCCGAGCCACAACAGGAAGACGTGGCCCGGTGGAATAAAGAACGGGATGTTCCCGAGCCGGTAAGTGTAGAGCCCCCAGACCAGGGACAGGAAAATCTCGCCAGCACTCGCCCACGCCAGGCAGGCAAAGAAGGCCCTGCGCCAGCCCGCCGGGCTTTCCGATATCAACCGAAACATCAGCAGCCAGCACCAGACACTCACCGCGAGTTGCCCGGCCAGGCCGCCGTACAGACCGCCGCTATACCGATCGACAATCAACCCGATCACAAAAGTGGCAATGATCAGGGCGGTATAGCGCCAGGTCCTTGCGTCAATTCGATTGACCCGCTCGATCGTATTACTCATCCGAAACATCCGGGCGCGACCGGCCCGTCAGTTCACACATCCGCCCGCGGTTTCAGCCCGCAACGAGAGTGCCAGCCCACAGTAACCGCACAGCTACTGCGGCAAATAGGCGGCGAATTCCTTTTCCACGGCTTTCGGATCGGCGGCCAGGCCCTGACTGACACCTTGTGCCATGCCACCCGGGTACAGCTCTTCGAGACCATCCTCGAGTGCCTGCAGGCTGGCATGGGCGACGTCGGCCGGATCTTCCTTGGGTCCATCGAAATCGCGTTCCATGTCGGTGTCGACCGCGCCGGGCATGACACCGAGAACATGCGTGTGCTGTTTGGCGAGCTCGGCACGCACACCCTGGGTCATCAGCAATCCGGCCGCCTTGGATGCGCACAGCGAGCCGTAGGCAGGCAACGATACGCGTCCGATAATCGACAACATATTCACAATGGCGCCGCCGCCATTGTCCTTCAGAATCGGGGCAAACGCCCTGCACATCGACAAGGTCCCGAAATAATTTGTATCCATTTCGTCGCGCGCATCATCGAGTACAGGCGCGGCAATCAGGCCCTTCTTGCGATTGATGCCGGCGTTGTTGATCAGCACATTGACGTCACCGGCCTGCGCAGCGGCTGCAGCAACTTGCGCCGGCTTGGTGATGTCCAGTGTCAGCACATAAATCCGGTCAGGATGAGCTGCTTCGAGGTCTTTCAGTTTTGACGGGTCGCGCGCCGTGGCATAAACCTTCTTCGCGCCGCGATCGATCAACGCCTCCACAAAAGCGCGGCCGATTCCGCGGTTGGAGCCGGTAACAAGCGCTATGCAGCCATTGATTTTCATCGGTTATCTCCTGTTCGTTTCAACCGTTTCAGCTTGACCGGCCGGATTGTCCCCGAAACACTGGGCCGGGGTCTTACCGCCCGTTCGTGCAGGGGCGAATAACAAACTACGTTGAGGATGACAGCGCGCTCGAACGTGCGATGACAACCGACCGGGTGTGGCTATTTTCGGGAACGAAGCAATCTAGGTGGCAGGTGATTCTTTGTCAAGGTCACCCGGCGACATGCATTCGACCACGTTTGACACTGTCAGTGACCAAAGGTAAAACGGCCGCATCGCCGCGCCCCGACTGATTCGTGGCGCAATCCACGCAAGAGACGCAAGGAGACAGAGAATGGCTGGCCAATGGATCGACATACGCACCGATGACGGCGGCACGTTTCGCGGATATCTGGCAACACCTGCGGCAGGCAAAGGTCCCGGTATCGTCCTGTGCCAGGAAATTTTCGGCATCAATGAGTACATCCGCGACGTTGCCGACTATTACGCAGAGGAAGGCTATGTCGTACTGGCTCCGGATCTGTTCTGGCGCATCGAACCGGGTATCGAGCTCGGTTACAGCGAAGACGATCAGAAGCGTGCATTCGATCTGTACGGCAAGTTCGATACGGACAAGGGTATGGAAGACATTACCGCGGCGGTCAGAACGCTGAGGACCCGCGAGGAAGTGGTCGGCAAGGTCGGTGCCCTCGGGTTTTGTCTTGGCGGGCGCCTCGCCTATCTGGCCGCGGCGCGCTCGGGTGTGGACTGTGCGGTCTCCTACTACGGCGTCACCATCGACGAGTATCTCGATGAAGCGCAGAAAATCAAGGTTCCCATGGTTCTGCATTTCGCGGCCGAAGACCAGTTTGCGCCGATGGAAAAAGTGCAAACGATCCAGGCTGCTTTTGCCGACCGCGACGATGTGGAAATCCATATCTACCCGGGAGTCGAACACGCATTCGCCCGTCCGGCATCAGTGCATTATCACAAGCCGTCGGCCTTGATGGCGCATCACCGCGCGATTGCGCTGTTTCGCCGCAACATGGGGCCGCACTACGACTTCTCGACGCTGTGGGACAAACACTGCGAGTACGAATTTGCCACCCGCGACGTCGATGCCACAATGAAAACGATGGTCGCCGAACCCTACGTCAACCACATTCCCACCATGACCGGCGGAGTCGGATACAAACAGTTACGGCGTTTCTACAAACACCATTTCATCCCGAAGACGCCGAAGGACACGACGCTCATTCCGATCTCGCGCACCATCGGTGAAGGCATCCTTGTTGACGAGCTGTTGTTTTGCTACACCCACGACATTGAAATTGACTGGATGCTGCCGGGCATACCGCCAACAGGCAAGCGCGTGGAAATACCGCTGGTCGCCATAGTCAAGTTCCGCGGCGACAAACTCTACAACGAGCACATCTACTGGGATCAGGCTTCGGTGCTGGTACAGATTGGCGTTCTGGATCCGAAAGGGCTTCCGGTTGCAGGAATCGAAACCGCCAACAAGCTCGTCGACGAGAGCTTGCCATCCAATACGCTCATGCAAAAATGGGCAGAAAGCGAAGCAAAAGACTGACCGGCCGCGCGCACTGTGGCGGGCAGCAGCACACCGTCAGCCGCAGACCCGGTACAGCCAGTCGTCCTCGCGCGAGCCCGCAGCCGGTTTGAAAAACTCTTCGGCACCGGGTGGCACCGCGATCATTTTCGTTTTCTGACCCTTGGCATTGCGAAGATCGAGCATCGAAATCGACAATTCCTTGCTATCGCAACGGGCACGATAGGTTACCACGCGCGATGCGGTGCCTCCGGGCGGAGCATCGTCCGGGTTGGCATAGCGGATGACGACATTGAATAACATTTCACCGCCCAACTCACGCACCGAATCCGGATAGAAATGCACAGTCTCGTTGTCACGCACCTGCGCCATCCCTTCTACCGTGTACGAATCCTGTGCGAGCGCTACAGGGCAGATCAACAAAACCACTAACCCCGCCAGCAATCTGTTCATGATTTCACCCGTTTGCAGTCTGCGACCATAATTGGTCCATCAATATTGCACCAAGTTCCGTCTGCGCGGTCTCTTTCAGTACAGCTCATCGTTTCCGACTTTATCATCGACAGCAAAACCCGTTGTGTGCGGGCCTGTGCGCCAACGCCTTGTCGTTCATCGAACTCACATTATGACCGCAGTTCCTCCAGCCGATACAGCATTACTTCGCGGGATTCACTCCGGAATGCGGCATGCGCCAGCGCGTCAATGCTCAGACGCTGCCTTTTCCGTGCACGCTCCGGTCTGCGGTTCGGTCGCAAGCATATCGACCGCCTTGCCAACCGGAAGGTTGATCACACAAGTCGTACCATTACGCACACCCTGGACTGCAACGTACTGCGCGTCAGGATGGTAAATACGCTCGACATGAAGCCGCTCGGCAGGATCCTGTTGTGACTGGCAGAAAGAAAAGTGTGCGTTGCCCGGAATCGGTGGCTCCGGCGTGCAGGATTCGCTTTGCCGGATACGTTCGATTTCCTGATGGACCGGCTCGCCTACATTAGTTGCAACCGGGCGACCGAGTCTGAACAAATAGACCACGAAAAACGTTGAGCCAACGCCATACACGATCCAGAAAGCTACGGCCCACCACATGATCAATTCCCGGCATATACACTGCTCACAACAATGCAAGTCACGGGCCAGCCGATGCGCACATATCTGAAATTACCGGCGGCGAACTGTCCGGTATTTTTGCAGTGGGCGAGTAGTCACCTATCTGCCTGATATGGCTGTGCCTTCATTCTGAGTTCAGAGTAACCCGGGTACGCGATGGAGATGATCAACATCGCGACGGCAACGAGAACGAGGCATCAACTCGCCGCGATCGTGTGACGGCTGGTTAAAAATGCCGCCAACTGACGACACTGCTGACGCAAATGACCACGCCGGATCAAATCACCGAAGTTTTAGTGCTGTGCGCGGGGCGCGCTGCGCCACGCGTGCGGCCGGGGCGGACAGCTAGCGGTATACCCGCCGGACCCGCCGCTCGGCATCGCGCGCAGCCTCCTTGGGGGTACTCTGACCAGACACGGCCTGGGCATACATATCGACCACGATCCAGTCCGCCAGTGCCGATGCCGATTTTTCACCAACGTCACCCGCATATCCCGACCAGCGCATGCGCTGCACGACATTGCGAAACGGCGCATATTTGGGATCGGTCTTCCAGAATGGTGTCTCGGCGTACGCTTTCAGTGGCGGACACATGTAGCTGGTCGCCGCTTCCTGCCATGCTTCGTATTGTTTGCTCTCCCACATGAATTTCAGATACGCCTTGCACGCATTCGGATATTTCGAATACGCAAAGACATAGGCTTGAGAGAGCAAATGCAGTTCAGCGGGAACACCGGCCGGGCCGACCGGGAAGGCCGCGTGATTCATATCCTTCGCAATGGCACGCAGTTTCGGGTCCTCGGAATTCTTGGCGACATAATAGATCGACGGTCCGTTGGAGGTCAGACCAATGCGCCCTTCCAGAAATGAATTGTTGTTGGATACGCCGGTCCAGGACAGCGTGCCCTTGATGAAGGTCGAATACAGTTCGCGCATGTATTCGATCGACTCAATGGTTTGCTTGCTGTTGATGGCCGGCTTGTTGGATTCGTCGACCATTTTCGCACCGAAGCCCCAAAGCACGTTGTGGCTCCATGTTTCAGCATCGCCGGTTGCGTGCGACAGCGCAAACCCGGGCGGATGGCCGTTCTTTGCCAGGGCTTTGCACATTTTCAGGTAGTTCTCGAAGTCGGTCGGCACCGTATCGTAGCCGGCCTCCTTGAGCCAGGATATGCGGTAATTCAACAACGCACCGCCAGCGCCCAGCGGCAAACCAATCCATTTGCCTTTGTCCGGCCCATTGTTGATGGTTCCGTAGCGTCGCGCCGTCGGATACCAGCCGCCGTACTTGCTGCCCAGGTATTCAGCAAGATCGCTTAGATCGATGAGACGATTCTGAAACAGGTGCGGGTCGTCCATCCACCCGAGCACGATGTCGGGTCCCGACCCGACGTTGGCGGCCATGGCCGCTTTCGGGCGAACGTCCTCAAAACCCTCATTGTCCACGCGCACCTTGACGCCGGTCAGTTCGGTGAATCTGGCGGTGTTGGCAAGCCACTGGTCTTCATCGCCCTGAATGAAGCGGCGCCAGCGCATCATGCGGATACTCGCCCCCTTCTCGGGTGCCACGTCGTAAGCCGCCAGCGCGTGCGAGGGCAACAGCAAACCCGGCGCAGCGCTCACTGCCGCCGCAGCACCCAACGTCTTTAACGTATCACGGCGGGAAAACTCGCCCATGCTCTCCTCCTTCCGGTCTTTCTATAAACTGCTGACGGAGTTGATTGAGAAATCGGTATCGTCACCGCATTATAGGCGAGTCGTTCCGATGAGTTTCGCGCATCGGGCATGCGTACTGGCGTCAGAAAACATCAATTCCTAGGCTACCCCGTCGATGACGGCCCACCGCGGCCAAAGCCACGCCGGCGACGTGAGCGAACCGGTGTCGCCTGCCCCAGATCGGGAACGCAAGCCGGTTCGCTTGCAAGACACCGCGCCTAGCCTTT
>JASFUE010000197.1:0-6330 GCA_050050435.1 Burkholderiales bacterium
CACCACTGCGAATCCCCGTACCGGTCCGGTGCCAAAGGAAAACAGCGCAATACCGGCGATCAGCGTCGTGATGTTGGAATCGAGAATGGTGCCCCAGGCCCGTTCATAGCCTGCAGCGATCGCCGCTTGCGGTGTCGTGCCGTTTCGCAATTCTTCACGCACACGCTCGTTGATCAGTACGTTGGCGTCGATCGCCATACCAAGTGTGAGCGCGATTGCGGCAATGCCGGGCAGTGTCAGCGTCGCTTGCAGCATCGACAACAACGCCACCAGCAGTAGCATGTTCACGCATAGCGCAATGACCGAAATCACCCCGAACATGGCGTAGTAAACCGCGATAAACAAGCTCAGCGCGACAAAGCCCATCCAGGTGGAGCGGAATCCGCGCTCGATGTTGTCGGCACCCAGGCTGGGACCGACCGTACGTTCTTCGATGATTTCCATCGGTGCTGCCAACGAACCCGCACGCAACAGCAAGGCGACATCACGTGCTTCGGTCGTGGTCATGCGGCCACTGATCTGCACCCGGCCGCCACCAATCTCGCTGCGCACGACCGGCGCCGTCACGATTTCTGCTTTGCCTCGCTCGGTCAGCACCATGGCAATACGCCGCCCGACGTTCTCGCGCGTGGTCTGCTGGAAAATGCTGGCTCCGCGTCCGTCAAGGCTCAGGTGCACCGCCGGCTCGCCGGTTTGCGAATCAAACCCCGGCTGGGCATCGGAAATGCGGTCGCCAGTAAGGATAATGTCGCGCTTGAGCAGGTAAGGCGTGCCCTCACGGTCATACAACAACTCGTCACCAAACGGTACCTGGCCGGCGCGCGCGGCTTCGAGCGTCGCCGGATCCATCTTGTCCTCGTCCACCAGCCGCACTTCCAGACTGGCGGTGCGGCCCAGAATGTCCTTCGCCTTGGCCGTGTCCTGCACACCGGGCAACTGGACGACCACGCGGTCCAGGCCGGATTGCTGCACGATCGGCTCGGCGACACCGAGTTCATTGACACGGTTGCGCAATGTGGTGATATTTTGCTGGAGCGCGAACTCGCGGATACGCTGCTCGACTTCGGGGCGCAGTGTTGCCAGGATGCGGTAGTCCGAACCGGTATTGCTGGTGCGGTAATTCAGATCCGGTGCCTGTTGTTTGAGCACAGGAACAGCTTCGTCGCGCATTGCTTCATCACGAAAACTCACCCGCACCGTCTGTCCGTCGCGGCTGATACGCGAATAGCGGACACCCTCGGAGCGCATCAACTGACGCAGGTCCTGCGCGTAACGGTCTGCTGCCTTGGCAAGCGCCGATTCCATGTCGACTTGCAGGAGGAAATGCACCCCACCGCGCAGGTCCAGACCCAGATACATGGGCAAGGCGTTGATCTCCGCCATCCAGCGCGGCGAATTGGACAACAGATTGAGCGCGACTACGTAATCGCCGTCCAGTGCCCGCTGCAAAACATCCTTGGCACGCAACTGCGTGTCAGTATCAGCAAACCGGGCCTTGACGCCCGTCTGGTCCATATAAGCCGCCTGAACCTCGATGCCGGCTGACTTGAGGCTGCTCTCAACCCGCGACAACAATTCGGCATCGACCTTGGCGGAGGCGCGCAGCGGCGAAACCTGTACTGCCGGCGATTCGCCGAAGAAATTCGGTATCGTATACATAACGCCAAGGGTCAGCGTCAGGAAAATGATGAAGTACTTCCAGGCCGGGTAGCGATTCATGATGAGGTTGCGTTAGCGATGCCGTTGGTGACAGGAGGCGGGTTGCACAAGCCGATGGCTCAGGAATTGCCCGCCGACTTGAGAGTTCCTTTGGGCAACAGCGTCTGCACTGACGCCTTTTGCACCTTGATTTCGACGCTCGGGGCGATCTCGACCGTTACGAACTGATCACCCACGTTGATAACCTTGCCAAGCGTCCCGCCGCTGGTAACCACTTCGTCGCCCTTCTGCAGCGCCTGCAGCATTGCGCGATGCTCCTTGGCTCGCTTGGCTTGCGGCCGGATCATCAGGAAATAAAGCAGTACGAACAACAGGACCAGCGGCATCAGCCCAACCAGATCCATCCCACCCTGTCCCCCACCTGCGGCCTGGGCATATGCAGTCTTGATAAACACGTTTACTCCTCCGGGATTGCTTCTACGTCGTTTCGCGGTCGGGTCAATGCGCCGTTCGCGCATCTACTGCCGCCGAAAATGCGCTGTATTCTAGCAGCCTGTTGGACTCAGGTGTTCGATAACGATCCGGCGCCCGCTTCGCCTGATTCGCGCACGAGCGCAGCCGCCACTGCAATCACCACCGCGCAAACCCTGCCAGTCCACCCCTCGCACCGGCCTTTGCCGCAGAAACCCGGGCCGCGAGTTCAGGAAACGCTCAAGCCGCCCGCCTCGAGGCCTTCGATGTGCTCTTCGAGCCGCCCCTGCTCTATGGCACTGCGCAGGCCGGCCATCAGGCGTTGATAAAAACTCAGGTTGTGCAAGGTATTCAGTTCGGCGCCGAGCATTTCGTTAATCCGTTGCAAGTGGTGCAGATAGGCACGTGTGAAATTCGTGCAGGCGTAGCAATCGCATTGCGGATCCAGCGGGCCGGTATCGTTGCGGTAAGTGGCATTGCGCAACTTGATGATGCCCTCGGACGTGTAGACCCATCCGTTGCGCGCATTGCGCGTTGGCAGGACGCAGTCGAACATGTCAACACCGTGCCTGACCGCAGTTACCAGGTCGGAAGGCGTCCCCACTCCCATGAGGTAGCGCGGACGCTGTTGCGGCAGACGGGGAACCGTATGTTTGAGTATTCTCAACATGTCCGATTTCGGCTCGCCTACCGACAATCCACCGATGGCATATCCGTCGAAACCAATTTGCTCCAGTTCGGCCAGGCACTGATCGCGCAAGTGCTCGTACATGCCGCCCTGAACGATGCCAAACAGCGCGTTTTCGTTACCTTCATGCGAACGCTTGCTGCGTTCTGCCCAGCGCACGCTCAGCTGCATGGATAACGCTGACTCCTTCTCGTCCGACGGATAAGGAGTGCATTCATCAAAAGCCATGACAATGTCCGAATTCAGTACTTTCTGGATGCGCATCGACTCTTCAGGCGACAGGAAGCACGGTGAGCCGTCGATCGGAGACCGAAAAGTCACGCCTTCCTCGGTGATCTTTCGCAACTCCCCGAGGCTGAAAACCTGGAATCCGCCGGAATCGGTCAGGATCGGGCGCTGCCAGCCAATGAAACGGTGCAGACCTTCGTGCGCGGAAACAACTTCGAGCCCCGGACGTAACCACAGGTGAAACGTGTTGCCAAGCAGGATCTGCGAACCAACGGATTCCAGATCCAGCGGGCGCATGCCCTTGACTGCGCCGTAGGTCCCAACCGGCATGAACACCGGCGTTTCGACCACTCCGTGCGCAAGGTACATGCGGCCGCGCCGAGCCTGACCGTCACTGCCCAGCAGCTCAAATTTCATATCGGGCCATTTCTTCTGATAGTCCGCTCATCCGGCAGCAAAGTCAGTCAGCGGGAGCGCGCTCGAGCAGCATCGCATCCCCGTAGCTGAAGAACCGGTAGCGCTCGAGCACGGCATGGCGATATGCGCGCATGACGTTTTCGAACCCGGCAAACGCGGCTACCAGCATCAGCAAGGTGGAACGCGGCAGGTGGAAATTGGTGATCAGCCGCTGTACTACCCGGAAGCGGTAACCGGGACGGATGAAAAGCCGGGTTTCTGCGCTGCCGGTGCGCACCGCGCCGTCGTCATCGGCAGCGGATTCCAGCGCGCGCAAACTGGTGGTGCCGACCGCACAGACGCGCCCGCCACGGTTGCGCGCCCGGTCGAGGGCCTCGACCGTGGCTTCGGGGATACGAAACCATTCGGCATGCATGTGATGGCGGTCGATGTCCTGCTCACGCACCGGTTGAAACGTTCCGGCACCAACGTGAAGCGTAACGTAGGCAGTTTCCACGCCGGTCTGCACCAGGCGATCAATCATCGCCCCATCGAAATGCAATCCCGCGGTCGGCGCGGCCACTGCCCCCGGATGCGTTGCATACACTGTCTGGTACCTGGCTTCATCGGCCTCATCAGGGCTGCGCTCGATGTAGGGCGGCAACGGCACCTGGCCAAAGCGATCCAGAACAGCAAAAATATCTTCCGGAAATGCAAGAACAAACATTCCGTTTTGACGCGACAGAATTTCCACGCGCATCCCGTCGTCGACGAGAATGAACTGCCCGACCCTCGGTGCGCGGCTGGAGCGCAGCATCGCCAGCGCCGTGTTGTCATCCAGCACCCGGTCGATCATGATCTCGACCTTGCCTCCGGTTTCCCTGACACCAAAAAGCCGCGCCTTGATAACCCGGGTATCGTTGAAGACCAGCAAATCCCCCGGCTGGAAAAAACCGCATAGATCGGCAAAGCGGTGATCGGAAATCGAACCACTGGCGCCGTCAAGGTGCAGGAGCCGGCTACCGTGCCGGGACTCCAGCGGCGCCTGGGCGATCAGTTCCTCGGGCAACTCATAGTCAAATTCCGATAATTGCATCGCGCGATTATATCGGCAGGCCGGAGATTGCCGGCCGCCTTCCTTGCTGTATCTCGATACTTTCGTGGATAATGCGCCCCGAGCCGGGATGGCGGAACTGGTAGACGCAGCGGACTCAAAATCCGCCGGTGGTAACATCGTAAGGGTTCGACTCCCTTTCCCGGCACCAGAAGAGATTGCAGCAGGCAGCAGGCCGGAACGCATTTCGGCGCGCCTGACGCCGGCATCTGAGTTTGATCTGGCGACCAGACCGACAAGCTACGCAACGACCCTCGCCGGCGATGGACTGCACCGCCAGAACTGTCGTGATTCAGCGACAGCGCGATGAAAACACTCGATATTTTCACCCTGCTTTTGGCAAAATGACGTTTTTGGCGGCAAACCTGTCCGCACAGCACCTGCGCTCGTTGCCAGAGCTGCCAGACATTTCCAACGCGTGTGACAAATCCTTACCGTGATATTGCTGATCAAAGAGACAGATAACGATGGGAGGCTCGCCAGGATTCCCGAGTTCCTGACAACTGACTGGCAGATTGAAGTTGCCGATGAACGCGAGCGCGAGCGCTTTGCCGAGGCGATGGCCAGAGCACACGCCTGTGTATCGATGCAATGGACGAGTGACATGCCTGCGGCACCCCGGCTGCAACTCCTGCAACTGCCGGGTGCAGGGCTCGATGCAATAGACTTCGACGCGGTACCGGGCACGGCAACTGTGTGCAATGTGTTCGAACACGAAATCGGCATTGCCGAATACGTGATGGCGTCGATGCTGCAATGGGTGATACCGCTGGACAAACTTCAGGCCGATTTGCGTCACGGGCGCTGGCATGGCTCACATCTGCTCGGGCCCGTACACGGCGAACTGTTCGGCAAGACGCTTGGCATTGTCGGCTACGGCCACATCGGACGCGAAGCCGCTCAACGCGCAAGGGCGTTCGGAATGAACGTGCTCGCCTGCGGACGCAGCGCCCGCGCTGGCGATGCCTCGGTCGCAACGGTGCAGGCCATCGATCAACTTGATTCATTACTGGCGCAGTCTGATTTCGTGTTGATTTCACTTCCGCTGACCGATGACACGCACGGCATCATCGGTGCAAGCGAGTTTGCCGCCATGAAACCGACAGGCGTCATCATCAACGTGGCGCGCGGCGCGCTGATCGACGAGGAAGCACTCTATGTCGCATGCCGTGATCGAAAGATCGGTGGCGCAATCATCGATACCTGGTACCAATACCCTTCAGCGGGTACAACGACCAGCGAACCATCACGATTTGCCTTTCGCGACCTGGACAACATCATCATGACTCCGCATGCCTCGGCATGGACCGATTCGCTTATTACCCGGCGCAACCGCGTAATCGCCAGCAATCTCGACCGGCTCGCAACAAACCAGCCCTTGCTCAACGTCGTGCGTGGAGCAATAGCGGAGACATTAGCAGGCTGAAGCAAATGGAAGCAGCGCGCCACGCATACTGCCATATAGGGGTTAGTTTTTCGAAAACGAAAGCCTTCGGTATCGATTTATTCAGGACAGATAGATGAACCAGAAACAAATCGCGGAATCTGCCGGAATTATCTGGAACACATGGATGCAATCGAAACTGATCGATGCGCTTCCGGAACAATCCAGGCCGTCAAGCCGTGAGGAAGCGTACGCCATCCAGGGCGAAGTCGCCCGCCTGTCCGGCCAGGAATTATTCGGTTGGAAAATTGCGGCCACCAGCACCGACGGACAAAAACACATCGGTGTCAACGGCCCGATTGCGGGAAGGCTTCTTGCCGGCAGAGTCAT
>JASFUE010000198.1:0-6329 GCA_050050435.1 Burkholderiales bacterium
TCTCATTTTAAACGTCGGCTGTCACGTTTCGTGACTTAACGGCCCATCGTAGAATAGGCGCATGGAATCCCCGCGCTTCGTACACCTGCGCCTGCACAGCGAATACTCGATTTCGGACGGCATCGTGCGCATCAAGAAGGCGTGTGCGAAAGCCGCGCAGGACATGATGCCGGCGCTGGCGCTGACCGACCTGTCGAACCTGTTCGGCATGGTCAAGTTCTACCAGTCGGCGCGAGACAATGGCCTGAAGCCGATCATTGGCTGCGACGTCTGGGTCAGCCAGGAAAAGGTCGATCAACCCTGCCGCCTGTTGCTGCTGGTGCAAAACCACGATGGTTATCTGCGGCTATGCGAATGGCTCACCCGCGCCTTTCTCGGCAACCAGCAACGGGGCCGGGCGGTACTCAAGCGCGAGTGGTTCGGCGAGGATGGCACCGACGGCTTGATCGCCTTGTCCGGCGGGCCGGGCGGCGATGTTGGCCAGCACCTGCTGGGTGCGAATACCGAAGCGGCGGCCACCGCGGTGCAATACTGGGCAAAGCTGTTTCCCGACCGTTATTACCTCGAAATACAACGAGCTGGCCACGCCAACGGCGAGCCGCTGCTCAGGCAGACAGTTGCGCTCGCATCGAAATACCGATTGCCTGTGGTGGCCACCCACCCGGTGCAGTTTCTCGACCCGGCAGAATTCCAGGCGCATGAAGCCCGGGTGTGCATCTCCGAAGGCTATGCCTTGTCGGACCAGCGCCGGCCGCGCACCCACACCGAAGAGCAGTACTTCAAGTCGCAGGAAGAAATGGCGGAGCTGTTCGCCGATTTGCCGCAAGCTCTCGAGAATTCCGTGGAAATCGCGCGCCGCTGCAATCTCGTGCTGGAACTGGGCAAGCACCAGTTGCCCCAGTTTCCAACGCCGGACAACATGCCGCTGGAGCAATACTTGTCGCAACAATCGGCGATCGGGCTCGAACAGCGGCTGGAGCTTTTGTATCCGGACCCGGCGCAGCGCGAAGAACAACTGCCGCGCTATCGTGAGCGGCTGCAGTTTGAAATCGACACCATCGTGCAGATGGGGTTTCCCGGTTATTTCCTGATCGTTGCCGACTTTATCAACTGGGCCAAGACCAATGGCGTGCCGGTAGGGCCGGGCCGTGGTTCCGGCGCCGGTTCGCTGGTGGCGTATTCGCTGGGGATTACCGATCTCGATCCGCTCCAATACAACCTGCTGTTCGAGCGTTTCCTCAATCCGGAGCGGGTATCGATGCCCGACTTCGATATCGACTTCTGTCAGGACGGGCGCGACCGGGTCATTGAATATGTGCGTCAGAAGTACGGCGGCGAATCGGTTTCGCAGATCGTGACTTTCGGCACCATGGCGGCGAAAGCCGTGGTGCGCGATGTTGGCCGGGTAATGGAATGGAGCTACGGGCGCACCGATGAGCTCGCCAAACTGATTCCGTTTCAGCCAGGCAAGTTGATCACGCTGGAGATGGCGCGCGAGATGGAGCCCAGGCTCAAGGAGCGCGAGGAATCCGACGAGGAAACCCGGGAGTTGCTGGCGCTCGCCGAACAACTGGAAGGACTGACCCGTAACGTTGGCATGCACGCGGGCGGTGTGTTGATTGCGCCGGGCAAGCTAAGCGATTTCTGTCCGCTCTACTGTGCCGCCGGTTCGGAGAGTGTGGTTTCGCAACTGGACAAGGACGATGTCGAGAAAGTGGGACTGGTCAAGTTCGACTTTCTCGGCCTGACCACACTTACTATCCTGGACTGGACGCTGCGATTCATTCGCAGGCTCGATCCGGAATCGGATATCAGCCTTGAAGAGTTGCCGCTCGATGATCCGGCCGCTTACCGGATTTTTGTCAATGGCAATACCACTTCGGTATTCCAGTTTGAATCACGCGGCATGCGCGACCTGGTGCAGCGTGCGCGACCGGACCGCTTCGAGGACATCATCGCGCTGGTCGCACTGTTCCGCCCGGGTCCGATGGACCTGATTCCGGACTTCATCGAACGCAAGCACGGGCGCCAGCAGGTGATTTACCCGGACCCGCGCGTCGAGCCGATTCTCTCCGAGACCTACGGCATCATGGTCTACCAGGAGCAGGTGATGCAGATGGCACAGATCATCGGCGGCTACTCTCTCGGAGGCGCGGACTTGCTGCGCCGTGCCATGGGCAAGAAAAAGCCCGACGAAATGGCCAAGCATCGCACCATCTTTCTGGAAGGCGCAGCAAGGAACAATCTGTCCGCGCACAAGGCGAATGAAATATTCGACTTGATGGAAAAGTTTGCCGGTTACGGCTTCAACAAGTCGCATGCCGCGGCCTATGCGCTCGTTGCCTATCAGACTGCCTGGTTCAAGGCGCATCATCCGGCCGCGTTCATGGCTGCCAACCTCTCGGCCGTCATGGACGACACCGACAAGGTGCAGCAGTTCTATGGCGATTGTCTGACCAACGGGCTCGAAGTGCTGCCGCCGGACGTGCATGAGTCCGAATACCGTTTCGTGCCGGTTGACGAAGGATGTATCCGTTACGGTCTCGGTGCGGTCAAAGGCACTGGCGAATCCGCGATCGAGCACATTGTGGCCGAGCGCAAAAACGGGCCGTTTGCCGACCTGTTCGATTTTTGCCGGCGGGTTGATCGCCGTCTGGTCAATCGCCGCGTGATTGAATCGCTGGTGCGAGCCGGCGCGTTCGATTCGGTCGATTCACATCGCGCCCGCTTGTTTGCTTCCGTTGGCGTTGCCATGGCGGCGGCCGAGCAGGAGAGCCGGGCCGCGGCCCAGGTCAGCCTGTTCGGCGACGACGCCGCGCAAATTGGCGGTGCGGCACTGGTCGAGGCTGCACCGTGGGACGAACGCGAACGCCTGCAACACGAGAAGCTGGCGCTGGGTTTTTATTTCAGCGGCCATCCCTTCCGCTACTACGAAAAGGAATTCTCGTCCTTCGTCAGTACCAGGCTCGACCGGTTCCAGCCGCCTTCGCCCGAAGAAGGCGCGCGCCAGCAACTGATCGCCGGTGTCGTCGAATCAGTGCGCATGCAAAAGACTGGCAACGGGCGCATGATGGTCGTGGTGGTGTCGGATGGTAGCGGCAGCCAGGAAGTGGTCGTCTATGACGACGTACTCGACAAGTATCGCAATCTGGTGCGCGAGGATGCAGTCGTACTGATCGAAGCGAAAGTGCGTTGTTTCCGGCGCGGTGGCGACAATGCCGACGACAGCGTGGTGGTGCGTATCTCGGCGGAACAGATCTACGACCTTGCCGGTGCAAGGGAACGCTTCGGCCGGATGCTGCGTCTTGCCATGAATGGCGCGGCGGATGCGCAAAAACTCAAACAGGTTCTGGAACCTTACCGCAATGGCAGTCTGCGCGTTTGCGTGGCTTACACCAGCGCAAAGGCGCAAGCCGAATTCGATCTGGGCGAAGGCTGGAAAATCAGACCCGACGATGAATTGATGTCCGAACTCGGTAGCTGGTTGGAACCGGAGAACGTGCAAGTCGTTTATCAGTGAGGCAGAGACTGCCGCGTTCGTTGTTCTGCCGCATAGATCGAGTCTGAACCTGTAGTTACGGAGTCAGTGGTAGCGTCAGCCGGGCCGATCTAAGGCCTTCTCTCGAGGCATTGCTGGAACGTTTTGCTCACGGCGCAATCGAATGTAAAGAGTAAAATCGCACGCGACGGGATCTCGGAGGATGACAGTTTATGTGCCATCTGATTCTTCTCCTGCCCTTTCTTGCGCTGCCAATATTCTGGCTGCTGCCGCTGGTCACTGCAGCGAGCCTGTATTCCGTTGTCGTGGTGCTATCGGTGCTCGTTTACTACTACTCCGTCAAGGCACTGCGCCTGCCGGTGAGCACCGGTAGGGAAGCGCTGCTGCACAGTGTTGGTGAAGTAGTAGCCGTCACTCCGAAGACACTGCAGGTTCGCGTTCACAGCGAAATCTGGGGCGCGCGGTCCGATCAGCCGCTGGTCGAAGGCGATCGCGTGGAAGTGATCGCCATCAAGGGTTTGCGTTTAGAGGTATCAAAAACGGCTCTGACCACTTAAATTAGACTTTGCGTCCGGCGCTGTCCTGGCTATCGGCGTTACTCTTGTCCCTCGTTTTAGAGACCCAAATCACGCAGCTGTCGCTGTGGTTGCTTAGAATGCTTTATTGATCCTTCCCGGAGAATTCGCGTGTCATCTTCTACAACAACAACTGTCGCCCGGCTTATCGCCGAATTCCTCGTCAAGCGCAAAGTGGACCGGGTATACGGTTTACAGGGCGGCCACATACAGCCGATCTGGGACCTTCTGCCGCAGCTCGGCGTGCGCATCATCGACGTGCGCGACGAGGGCGCGGCCGTGCACATGGCGCATGCCCATGCGGCGCTGACAGGAGGTGTCGGTATTGCGCTGGTTACCGCAGGTCCTGGTGTGACCAACTGCGTGACGGCGATGGCCAATGCCCAGCTCGAGCGTGTGCCGGTGCTGCTGATCGGTGGCTGTGCCCCGATCCCGCAGGATGATCTTGGGCCGCTGCAAGGGATCGACCACGTGTCGATCATGCGACCGGTCACCCGCCAGTCGCGCACGCTGCGTTTCGCGGACAACGTGCCGCGCGATCTGGACAAGGCGTGGAGCACCGCGATGGGGGACGGTAATCCCCCGGGCCCGGTCTACATCGAAATTCCCACCGACGTGCTGCGCAAGAACGTTCCGGCCTGCATGGTGCTGGACGAATACATGCGTCCAAAGTCACTGCGTCGACATTACCCCGATCCGGCAGAAGTGCAGCACGCTGCGCGCATCATCGAGTCAGCGCGACGCCCGCTTGTAGTGACTGGTCGTGGTGCGATGGGCACCAGCGCCGAGATGGTGCGACTGCTCGACCGCAGTGGAGCGGTTTACCTCGACACGCAGGAGAGCCGCGATCTGGTTCCCCCGGATCATGCTTCATACGTGGGCGCGGTGCGCGGCCGCGCAATGCAGGAAGCCGACCTGGTGATCCTGGTGGGGCGCAAGCTCGACTATCAAATGGGATACGGCTCGCCGGTTCTGTTCCCGAATGCGCGATTCATACGCATCGGTGACAACTGGGAAGAACTGCGCGAGAACCGGCGCGGCGAGGTCGAACTGTTCGCCAATCCCGTGTTGACGCTGGCAGCGCTCGCTGATGCGTTGGCGCAACCTCCTGCCGACCTCGATCGGAAGTGGTCAGCGGAGTTACGCGCGGAGCATGTCCGGCGTGCCGCGAAATATGCGCAGTCGATGGCTTCGGCGCCCGCTGGTAAGGATGGGCATATGCATCCCAACCGCATCTTCGCCGCACTTCGGCAGGTCTTGCATGACGGTGCGATTACCATTCCCGATGGCGGCGACATTCTGAGTTTCGCCCGCATGGGCCTGGAGCCGCACACTTATCTTGACTCTGGCGCCTTTGGTTGCCTGGGCGTCGGTACACCGTACGGGGTTGCCGCCGCGCTGCTTTACCCGGAAAGACAAGTCGTGGTCATCTCGGGCGATGGTGCGTTCGGCATCAATGCAATGGAAATCGACTCGGCCAAGCGGCACGGTGCCAAGGTCGTATTTGTGGTCGCAAATAACGCGGCCTGGAACATCGAACGACTCGACCAGGAGATGAACTACGACGGACGTGTGTTCGGCACGACGCTGGCATGGAGCGACTACGCGGCGATGGCGCGTGCACTCGGTTTGCACGGCGAGCGAGTCACCGATCCCGAGCGCCTGCCGGCGGCCTTTGAAGAAGCCTTCGCGAATGCGCCCGCGTTGTTGGACGTCGTGGTAACACAGGATGCACTGTCTTCGGACGCGAATAAAGGGCTTGGCTGGGTACATGATTACCAGGCGCTCACGGCATGGGACGATGCGGAGAGGCGTCGGCGGACTTAGAAAGAGAGCGACCAGCTAAGATTTTCGGTAAAGGACTCTGACCCCTTAAGTGCCTGACCCTTTAATTGCGTTTGCCAACTAGCCAGTGAAGTGCGTGGCAATCGCTGCCTGGCGCGCGTCGGGAGAAAACTCCTTGGCGTCGGCGAATGCCGCGATGAACGCCGGCCGTTTGGAAAGTCGCGACAGATAGCCGCGAAACACGTCATCGCGACACAGCCCATAGCCGCGCGCCCACATTACGCTATGACCCATCACGCAGTCGGCTGCAGTAAATTGTTCACCGCAAATGAAACGGTCCCCTTCCAGACGCGGGGCGATCTGCGGTTCCACTTCTTCCTTGAACTTCTTGCGGTAGCGGGCGGCAGTGCGTTCGTCGCGCTCTGCTTCGGACAGAACATGCTCATGAATGCGGACCTGCCCATGTCCTT